>JAAYOI010000043.1 GCA_012520435.1 Mollicutes bacterium | reverse complement strand
AACTGCTAAAAAGAATAATATGAGAATTATTGCGGTTGTTATGGGGGAACCTGATAGTCAAACCCGAAATAAAGAAGTATCAGAAATGCTTGATTATGCTTTTGCTCAATATGGCATTGAACAACTTCTTTCTAAAAACAGTATTATTGGTCAAAGAGAAGTTGAAAAAGGAAAAGAAAAGTATGTAGAGTTAGTACCAGTTGAAGATGTAACAGTATTATATAAAAAGATGGAAGGAAAAAAGAATGCTACTTATGAACTTGAAATAGATAATTTAAAGGCACCTTTAAAAAAAGGTGATGTAGTTGGAAAATTAAAAATTATCGAAAATGATAAAGTAACAAGATCAATCGATATAACGGTTAATAAAGATGTTAAAAAAGCTAATATTTTAGAATTATATTGGAGGTATTTAAAAGATATATTTGTAGGAGATGTAAGGTTAAAATAAAAAAGTTTTAACCTTTTTTATTGTTATGATATAATTTGCTTATAAGATGTTGATTGAAAATAATACAGAGGCATTGGCTAAACAAACATTTGGTTATGTCGACTATGTTTTATGTGGAACATTTGAAATTGATGAGGAATTAGAAAAAGCTAAAGATAACTTCTACAATTATGACTATATATTTATAACCGATTTATGTCCTAGCAATGAAAAATTATTAAGTATTGAAAAAAGTGGAATAAAAGAAAAATTCAAAATATTTGATTATCATAAGGGTACTGCTGATAATATAGATAGAGATTATGATTTTTTAACTTTAAAATTAAAAAATGATAAAGGTAAATGTTGCGGTACTAGTTTATTTTATGAATATCTAATTAATAATAATTATCTTAAACCTTCAAAAACATTAGATAAAATGGTTGAACTAACTAGATTGTATGATACATGGGAATGGAAGGAAGTAAATAATTTAGAAGCTTGTGATTTAACATATTTACTTAATGCTTGTGGTATTGAAGAATATATTTCAAGAGTATTAAAAAAGGCTAATGAAAGTGTTTTTTCTTTTAATGGAGATGATTATAAAAAAATAAATGATTGGAAAAGAGAATTCAATTTAAAGATTAAAAGTATTGTAGATAAAATGATATGTTTGGAAATATCAAAATGGAATGCTGGTATAGTTAAAACTGATTATGAATATAGAAACGATATAGCGGAATATAATAAGGACAATAAATATGACATTAACTTTTTAGTGCTAATCTATCCTGATAAATCATCTGTTTCTTATCGTAGTATAAATGAGAATTGTGATGTAAATGAAATAGCTCAAATGTACGGTGGTTATGGACATCGAGCCGCAGCTAGTAGTCCTATAACTGAAGAGGAAAAAATCGAAATATTGGAATATTTTAATAAGATAAAAGTATAAAGAACTTATGCCAATATATTTCTTATAAAAAGATGGTTCACACCATCTTTTTTTATTATTTAAAAAATAGTAGTTTTCAAACACATACTAAAAAAAATTTCCATCATATTTTGTAAGTAGAATGGGGGGATAAGGTGTTTAAAAACAAGAAAATTTTAATAACTGGAGGAACTGGTAGTTGGGGTAAATGTTTAACTAAATATTTATTAAAAAATGGTGCGAAAGAAATATTGATTTTTTCTAGAAATGAATATCTGCAAGTATTAATGCAAAGGGAGTTTAATGATAAACGTTTAAAATTCATTTTGGGCGATGTTAGAGATTATAAAAGACTAAATGAAAGTATGAAAGATGTTGATTATGTTTTTCACTTATCAGCTTTAAAACATGTACCAATCTGTGAAGAACAACCGTATGAAACCGTTAAAACAAATGTTATTGGAACGGAAAATGTAGTAAATGCGGCTATTAATAATGGTGTTAAAAAAGTTGTTGGGGTTTCTAGTGATAAAGCGGTTAGTCCATATAACATTTATGGAATGACTAAAGCGATTGAAGAAAAGATTTTGATCGCAGCTAATAAAAAAAGTTCTAAAACAAAGTTTGTTTGTATTAGAGCTGGTAATGTAATGGGAACTAATGGTAGTGTCATCCCATTATTTATTAATCAATTAAAAAATAATAATGAAGTAACTTTGACAGATGAAAAAATGACTAGATTTTTTATAACACTTGATGAAGCTATTGAACTTTTAATAAAAGCAGCAACTATCAGTCATGGTGGTGAAATTTTAGTTATGAGAATGCCATCACTATATATTAAAGACTTAATAAAAGTACTAGCGAAACACCATGGTAAAGAAAATTATAAAATTAAAGAAATTGGAATTAGACCTGGTGAGAAAATTCATGAGGAATTAATATCACCTATGGAGTCATATAATACTTATAGGGTGGATGATAATTATTACTTAATTGTACCTGAAACTATGAAAGAGGAATTATTTAAGAAGTATGATGGTTTTAAAAAATATAAAAAGATCGATTTTGTATCATATAATTCATCAAGTGATTTATTAGACGAAAAACAAATTGAAGAAAGATTGAAAAAAGGTGGATTTACATAAAATTTAGGGGGTGAATAAATGAAAAAAGTTTTAGTATTAGGTGGTAATGGTATGGCTGGTCATATGATTACTCTTTATTTAAAAGAATTAAATAAATATGAAGTATATAATATATGTCATAAAGAAAAATTAAATAAAGAAAGTTTGTTATGTGATGTTAGGAATTTTAGTTTATTTAAATCGATATTAGATGAAATAAAACCAGATATTATTATTAATGCGATTGGTGTATTAAATGATAAGAGTGATGATGATATTGCTTATACAACTTATATAAATACTTTTCTACCTAAATGGTTAGAAAATAATTATAAAGATACTAATTGTCGTATTATTCATTTAAGTACTGATTGTGTATTTAAAGGAGATAAAGGTGGTTATAGTGAGGATTCATTAAAAGATGATCAAACTACTTATGGCTTAAGTAAAAACTTAGGAGAAATTAATAATGAAAAAGATTTAACTATTAGAACTTCAATTATTGGTCCAGAGTTAAAAGATGGCAAAGGTTTATTTGATTGGATAATGCGTCAAAAGGGAGTAGTAGAGGGATATAAAGAAGTATATTGGAGTGGGATTACTACTTTAGAACTTGCACATATTATTGATTTATGCATTGAAAAGAATATTGCCGGTTTATATAACATTTGTTCTGAAACAAAGATTTCTAAACATGCTTTATTAGAAATTATTCTTAATGTTTTTGAAAAGAAAGATGTAGAGTTAATTGAAAATAATGTTAAGAAAAGTGATAAGAGTTTAGTAACTAAAAGAAGAGATTTAAAATATCGTATACCTAATTATCGTGAAATGCTTATTGATTTAAAAGATTGGATGATTAAACATATAGATTTATATAAAAAGTATTTTAAGTTTGATGAAAAAGAAAAAGCTATTATTGTTTGGTCAAAATTAAAATCAGATAAGTTTAAAACTGATAAAGAAATAAAAAAATGGTTAGAACATCGTATGGATGTTTTTATGAAATATACCGTAGATAGTTTTAAAAGACAAACTTGTCAAGATTTTTATTATTTAATCAATTATGATGAAGGAATAGGTAAGTTTTTAGATGGAGAATTAAAGAAGTATCCTAAATTACCCGATAATATTATTTTGACACCTCACTATTATCAAGAGATGGGAAAAATAATAAAAGATTATAAATATTTATATTTAGTTAGAATTGATTCTGATGATATGTATCATAAAGATTTTATTCAAAAGTTAAAAGATTTTAAACCAAAAAAAGACACTAAAGTTTTAATTGCTCAACAAGGATATGTATATAATGTTAATACTAATGATTTAGGAATATGGTTTTATAAATCACCACCTTTTTATACTTTAATATATGAAACTGATAAGTTTTTAAAGGGCTATCGTTATGAAATACATGGGCATCGTTCAGCTATTGATTTACAACATGAATTAATACCAGGTAATAATTATGTAGTTATAATTCATGGTGAAAATACCGTCTCACGTTTTAATTCATCATTTACAAAAGAAACTATAACTGATAAAGTTGAAAAACAAAGAATTTTGAAAGAATTTAATCTTAGGATGATTAAATAAAATGGTAAGAAGAAAAATCTTATTTGTGACAAGATCATTAACACGTGGTGGCGGTGAAGCTAGAAGTACTATAAATATAATTAATAATCTAGATAAGAAAAAATATGATATTTATGTTTTAGAATTAGAAAGAGGCTTAAAATCGATAGATATATGTAGGGAAGTTACTTTTCTCTCACCAATTATTAGTTATCGAGAAAAAAAGAGTATGAAATTACACAATTACTTAAAAAATACCAATCTAATTACTATTGACTTTGATAATAATTATGATTGTGTTATTGCGTGTAATAGAGGACTTACTTCTTTGTTTGCATCATATATTCCATCATCTAAAAAAATTGTTTGGATAAGAGGATCAATCGGTAATTATGATTATAATCGAACCAATGATAGTAATTTACAGAATTTATTAAAAAAACAATATGAAAAACAAAACGAAATATTTTATAAATACGATAAAGTGGTTTTAGTATCTGATTACGTTTATGATGATTTTGTTAACATTTTTAATGAACATAAAAACAAGGCTATCAAAATTTATAATAGTGTTGATCCAGATGAAGTAAGAAGAAAATCTTTACAAGAAATAAATATTGATATTCCTAAAACGGAAAATCTTATTATAAATGTTGGAAGATTAAAAGAAGTAAAAAATCAAAGATTATTGATTGATGCTATGAAAATAGTTGTAGAAAGAGTTAAAGATGCAGTTTTATTAATTATTGGTGAAGGTAGTTTGTTTTCAGAATTACAAGATTATATTAATAAGAATAATTTAACTAATCATGTTAAATTATTAGGATTTTTTGATAATCCGTACCCTATTATAAAAAAAGGAAAATTATTTTGTTTATCTTCAATATCAGAGGGTTTTTGTTTAGCACTATCCGAAGCATGTGTTTTAGGTCTACCTTTTGTCTCTACTAATGTGGGTGGTGCGAAGGAAATATTAGATAGTGCGAAATGTGGTCTTATTGCGAATAGTGAAAAAGAAGATTTTGCTAATAAAATGATAGAAATATTAACAAATAAAAAATTATATGTTAAGTATAAAAGAAATTGTTATCTTGCATCTAAACATTTTTCGGTTAAAGATCTAGGAATTCAAGTAGATAAACTTATTGAAAGTATGTTTAAGAAGGAGGGGGATAATGAGTAAGATTGAGTTATTCAAAGAAAAAATTAAAAATAAAGAACTGATAATAGGTGTAATTGGCCTTGGATATGTAGGCTTACCTCTTTCAGTTTTAGCTTCTCAAAAAGGATATCAAGTATATGGATTTGATATTAATAAAAGAAAAGTAAATATGTTACTAAATAACAAAAATTATATTTCAGATGTTGATGATGAAGTATTAAAAGAAGTAATTAAAGAAAATAAATTTATACCAACTAGTAATTTTAGATTTCTTGATAAAGTAGATGTTATTATTATTTGTGTTCCAACACCTTTAAATAAAAAAGGTAAACCAGATTTATCTTGTTTATATAAAGCAATTAATGAAGTAAGTAAATATTTAAAAGATGATATTATTGTTATTATTGAAAGTACAACATATCCAGGAACAACTGATAATTATGCTAGAGAAATATTTGCGAAAAAAGGTTGTCAAATTGGTCAAAACCTATTTCTAGCATTCTCACCAGAACGAATTGATCCTTCTAATAAAGAATATAGATTAGTGAATACTAATCGTGTAGTTGGAGGATGTAATTATGAAAGCACAGAAATAGTATCAGCTTTTTATGAAGGTATTTTAGATGCGGAAGTTAAAAGTGTTTCAAGTGCAACAGTTGCTGAAATGAGTAAAATTTTAGAAAATACTTATCGTTTTGTAAATATTGCTTTAATTTTTGAATTTGTAAAAGCATGTAATAAATTAAATATTAATATATGGGAAGTAATTGATGCAGCTAAAACAAAACCATATGGATTTCAAGCTTTTTATCCTGGAGCAGGAGTAGGTGGACATTGTATTCCAATTGACCCAATATATCTTACTTGGGATATGAAAAAGAAAAATGTTAAACTACCACTTATTAATACTGCTAATAAAATAGTTAAAAATGTTACTAAAGATATTGTTAAAAAAATCAAGAAAATTTTAAAAGAAGAAAGAAGTAAATTATATAAAATTTTACTTGTTGGCGTTGCATATAAAAGAGATACTAATGATTTAAGAGAAAGTCCAAGTTTAAAAATTATCGATTATCTAAAATCTAAAAAGTATAAAATTGATTACTATGATAGTTATATAGACAAATTTATTCATGAAGATAAAATATATAAAAGTATTGATTTAGAAGATGTAAGTAAATATGATTTAGTAGTTATTTGTGTTGATCATAGTAATGTTGATTATAAATATATTTTAAAGAATGCTAGAAAAATATTGGATTTAAAAAATGTTTATCCAAATAGAGACGATGTATATGGATTATAGTAAATTAAAGAGTAGTAAAATATTAGTAACAGGTGGAGCTGGATTTATTGGTTCTAATATTGTTTCTAAACTTTTAGATTTAGGGTGCTATGTTAGGGTAATTGATAATTTAATAACGGGGAAAAAAGAGAATATTGAAGAGTTTATTAATAATCCTAATTTTGAATTTATTGAAGGTGATATTAGAGACTATAATCTTTGTTTAGAGGTTTGTGATAATATCGATTATGTTCTTCATCAAGCTGCCTTAGGATCAGTACCAAGATCAATTGAAAATCCATTACTTAGTCATGATATAAATGTTAATGGTTTTTTAAACATGCTTTATGCATCAATTCAAAAGAAAGTTAAAAGATTTATTTATGCTTCATCTTCGTCAGTATATGGTGATATACAAAAATTACCACAAATTGAAAATAAAATAGGTAATGTTTTATCACCGTATGCTTTAACTAAAAAAATAAATGAATTATATGCAATATTATTTAATAAAATATATAGCATTGAAACTATTGGTCTAAGATATTTTAATGTTTATGGACCAAAACAAGATCCTAAATCAAAATATGCAGCTGTTATTCCACTATTTATTAATAATACCTTAAATAATGAACAATCAACTATATATGGCGATGGAACTAATTCTAGGGACTTTACTTATGTTGAAGATGTTGTTAATGCTAATATAAATGCTTGCTTAGCTGATAGTAATAGTTCTTCTAATGTTTATAATATAGCTGGTGGAGGAAGAACAACCATTAATGAATTATATAATAAAATTAGTGATATTATAGGTTTACATATTGAATCTAAATATGAGAAAGAACGTTCTGGTGATATAAAACACTCCAATGCTTCTATTAAAAAAGCCAAAAAAAAATTATTGTATGAACCTTCATATAATATAGATACTGGATTAAAAAAGACGATTGAATGGTATAAAAAAAAGACTAACAAGTAGTCTTTTTTTATGGATAAATAGTTATAACCGTAACTAAGAATGCGAAATTAACAACTAAACCACGTTCATTTCTCATTGAGAAAGTGAATAATCCTTGTTCTTCAGTATCTTCTACTAATGCCGCATTGATATTGCCGTTAGCAACAGTTGTTTGTACGGTGAAGTAAATTGTTAGAATTGCGTAACCATTATTATTTACTAAAGTGTAGTTAGTGATAACAAAATTAGGATTATTTACTGTGATACTACTAACTAAATTTAAGATAGAAGGTTCTGGTACGTTATATAGTTCAATTTCCATACGATAAGATGGGTTTTCTTCTGTGTTATTTGCATCGATTGCTTCGAAGTAGTGTGTTCCGAATGGGAAGAATTCGCTGTCTACTAAAGTATCATCTTTAAATAAATTGAATTCTCTAATTAAAATATTTTCGTTAATATTAGTATCTGGTAAACATCTTATTGCACAGAAACAACTAGTATCTACAGTAATAAATTGATTAGTAGAAACAAAACTAAAATTGTCTTCTTCAATATCAGGAATTGGTCTTAAGATTCTAAGTACTGCGCAGCAATCTTGAACTTTTTCAACTCTAAAAACACTTGAAGTCTCTTCTCCAGTTTGATCTATTTGTACTGTAAATGGAGTTCCATCGCAAGTATAAAGAATAATTGGTCTTGTATTTAGAGTAATAACTTTACATTCTCTTCCTAATTTGCGGAATGAACAATCTTTTATTTTGTCTGGTTCTAAACTAGCGCATTCTTGTAATTTATTGATCACTTTCAATATGTTGCAGATGCAGTTGGTATCTTTGCAGTTGTCATTTAAATTTTTATCCATATAATCACCTCTGATATATGTTATGTGTCTATGGCTGTTTTGTGTGTTTATATGTTTAGTATTATTATCTAATTAATAAATTTTTTGGGCGTTTATAACGACTTCTATGTCAAATTTTGTTGAAAAAATGTAAAAAAATGGTATAATGTATGTAGGAGTGCTAGTACAGACTTTGTATGGCACTTTTTTTGTAAAAAAAAAGATGCTATCTAATAGCATCACCATTCAGCTTTACAACATTGCTGATGAGCATTTAGGGTATTGCTTATCGCAAAACCTTTATTTTAACTTTGCTATGTCATTT
>JAAYOI010000042.1 GCA_012520435.1 Mollicutes bacterium | reverse complement strand
CAAGACTATGATTTGTGGCTAAAGATAAGCCAAAAATATGCTTTTGACTTTGTAGATACCCCTTTATGTAAGTATTATGCACATAATGATTATAGGATTACTACTGATAGCAGTAAAAAATTGAAAGCTGAAATTTTATTTTTGAATAAGCACTATAACTTAATTAACAGTGATAGGAAAGCATATTCCATTAAGAATAGATTAATAGGAGTTTACTATTATAAGAAAAAAATGCATAATGAAGCGAGAGAGCACTTCGTAAAAAGTGTTAGAAGAAATCCTTTTGAACTAAAATCATATTTTTACCTTTTTAAATTAACTATCAATAGATAATAGCATGTAATGGATATGTCATCATTCTCTTTTTATTCATAGAATTTAACAATGTTAAATAAAGGTTCGGGATTAAATATGAATATATGTATAGTTACAATATATAATAGCCCAAATTATGGAGCGTTTTTGCAAGCTTATGTATTATATAATGTTTTAAAAGAATTAGGTCATGAAGTGACATTTTTGGATACAGGAGCGAGAAAACAATCTAAGAAAATAATCAAGTCTACAATAAAAAAGATAATATTATTTAAATTTGAAAAAGCATATTTTGAATTAAAAAAATATTGGACTTTTAAAAAATATATTAAATATTGTGATTTATGTAGAAAAGATACAAATTCAATGAATAACCAGGACATTTTTGTTTTTGGCAGTGATGAGATATGGAATATTAGTCGTGATGAAATAAATAAATATCCTATTCTTTTTGGTGTTGGAATACCGGATATCTACTTTGTCTCATATGCTCCATCAATAAATAATACTACACTAGATGAAACTTTTAGTAACCAAACTTTTCTAAACGCGTTACAAAGGTTTGATAAAATAAGTGCTAGGGATAAACATAGCCAAAAAATTTTGAATTTAATTACGAAGAAACCTGTTGAATATGTTTTAGATCCAATTTTTTTGTATAATGTAAAGCAATATGAAACTATAGAAGAAAAGATAAATAAAAGCGGATATATTCTTATTTATGGCTATCCAAACAGGTTTACCTCAAAAAATATAAATGAAATTATTGAATATGCAAAAAGTAAAAACTTAACTTTGATATCTGTTGGAAATTATTTTGATTGGTGTGATAAAAACATTGCGGCATCTCCATTTGAGTTTTTATCATATGTAAGAAATGCGAGATACGTAATTACCAATACCTACCATGGAACTATTTTTTCTATAAGATATTGCAAGCAGTTTGCTTCATATGCGGGTAGTCAAATTAAAGTTATGGATATATTGGAAAATTTAGAACTTGAAAATCAGGTAGTATCAGAATCTTGTACCTTGGAGAATGCATTAGGTACTAATATTGATTACATAAAAGTTCAAGAGAAACTTGATAGATATATTGAAGATTCATATAAATATATTCACTCATTCCTAGAAAACGCTGATAAATATATAGAATCTAGAAAAAAGAATTAGTTTAGTAAATTATTTAATTTTAAGGATTTTTAGAATATATGACAAGAACAAAAAAATTTATCTATAATTCATTGTCAACAGCATTTTATGAAATAGTTGTAATGATTGCGGGATTTATAACCCCAAGAATTATGTTGAAGTATTATGGGTCGGAGATTAATGGACTTGTATCTTCAATTAATCAATTTATAAAATACTTTAATTTGGTAGAAGCTGGTTTGTCCAGTGCTGCAATATACGCATTATATAAACCTTTAGCAGAGAAAAACCATAAGGCGATTAATAGTATTATTTCTGCGGCAAAAAAATTCTATACGCAATCTGGCTATATTTTTGTATCATTAACAATTGGTTTAGCAGCTTTATATCCGTATTTTGTTAAGACAGATATGTTAACGCCATTATATGTTGGAATACTTGTTCTAATATTAGGAACTAATGGTGCATTAGAATTTTTTACTCTATCGAAATATAGGGTCTTATTAACTGCTGATCAAAAAACATATGTAATCTCTTTGGCATCGATAGTTTACTTAGTATTAAATACTATTATTGTAGTTATTTTAGGAACAATGCAAGTGAATATTGTATTGCTCAGATTGGGAGTATTACTATCAATTTTCTTACGTTCATTTATATTAATGATATATGTTAGAATTAAATACAAATTTATTAATTATCGAGAAAAACCGAATACACAGGCTTTAGCGAAAAGATGGGATGCATTATATCTACAGATTCTAGGAGCTATTCATACAGGGGCTCCCGTTGTAATTTTAACTATTGTTACTAGAAATTTAATGCTGGTCAGTGTTTATACAGTTTTTAATATGGTAATATCAGGTATTATGGGGATATTAGGTATATTTAGGAGCGGGCTATCAGCTTCTTTTGGGGATGTAATTGCTAGAGAAGAAGATAAAACTCTTCAAAGGTCGTACACTGAATTTGAATTTTCATATTATGCACTTATTACAATTGTTTACTCGATAGCTTT
>JAAYOI010000041.1 GCA_012520435.1 Mollicutes bacterium | reverse complement strand
TAAAAGTAGATCACATTCTGTTTTTTATGTGTCTACTTTTATTTTACTACTTCATTAAGAAAGTCGTTTTTATAATTTAAAATCATTAACAATATCATCTTCCATATTTTTACCATCAAAATAAGGTTTTATTTTATATTTAAACATTTTAGCTACAATATTAGAAGGAAAAGTACGAACTAATTTATTATAATCAGTAATAATATCATTGTAATATTTACGAGCAGCTGAAATTTCTGGTTCTGATTCATTTAAAGCAACATCTATTTTAACAAAACTTTCACTATCTTTTAATTCTTCATAGTTTTCTTCATATTGATGAAATTCATTTATAGCATCATATAAAAGTCTATCTAATTCAAAATTGCTTAATTTACGCGATCTTAGTTTAACAATCACTTCCATAATTTCTTCTTGAATATCAACATTAGCTTTGATAATACCAATTGATTTATTTAATAAATCAAATCTTTTTCGTAAAATAGAATCGATATTAACTTCAGCTTCATTAATTCTTATAATATAGTTTTGGAAGTGATTATAAGTACTAATAAACCATATTAATAAAAGACATATTACGATTATAATCACTAGTATGTACATGAGCCAATCCATTACTATCACCTATTACATTATAGCAAATATTACATTATATTTCAATTATTTGGTATAAATTCTGGACTATAATTAATTTTTTCATCAAATAAAATATAATCGACATATATCATTAATAATAAATACCACTTTCCTGTTGTAGGATCGCTTAATATAATATGATCACGTCCTGATTGTTCAACAATACCAGTAAATTCGCGATCACGCCATTCATTAGAATCCGGAAAAGTCATAAAAACAGTCACTTTTTTACCTTTATTTAATCTAAGGATGTTTTCAATAAATGATTGTTCAATAGGGAGTTCTGTTAATTGTTGGGGAGCTGTTGGTGCGGTTTCTTGATTAGGTAAAGGTACATTACCAGAATAAATAGGTGCACCTGGGAAAACAGGAGGTTTTCCGTAGTAATTATTATTCATCACATCATCCTTTCTTTATATATATATTATAAATAATGGAAAATATGATATATTGTTATTAAATTTAATGTATGATATAATTTTGTAAGAGTAGAAAAGAGGATGAAAATATGAATTTTACAAATAATTTAGTTAATATTTTATTACAAAATAAAATAAAAAAGACCATTGTATTACCAGAAAGTGATGATATAAGAGTTTTAGAAGCAGCTTTAAAAGTAAGAGATATGGGATTTGCGAATATTATTTTAATTGGTAATAAGGATAAGATAAGAGAAATAAAAAAAGATTTTGATTTTAATAATATTGATATTATTGATCCTTTAACTTTTGAAAGGTTTGATGAATTAGTAAATACTTTATATGAATTAAGAAAAGAAAAAGGAATGACTATAGAACAAGCTAAAGAAATATTAAAGGATTATATTTATTTTGGAGTGATGCTTGTCAAAGTAGGAATAGCTGATGGATTAGTAGCAGGAGCAGCACATGCCACCCCAGAAGTATTAAGACCAGCATTACAAATAATTAAAACAAATAAAAAAGCTAAAATAGTATCAGCTTTCTTTTTAATGGAAGTTCCTAATTGCGAATATGGCGCAAACGGTAAATTTATTTTTAGTGATAGTGGTTTAATTGAAAATCCAACGGTTGAGGAATTATCCGAAATTGCTTTAACATCGGCTCAAACATGTAGACAATTTTTACAAGTTGAACCTAGAATAGCAATGCTTTCATATTCAACTAAGGGGAGTGCAAGTAGTGAATTAACAGAAAAAGTAATTGAGGCTACTAAATTAGTTAAGGAAAAAGATTCTAATTTAATTGTTGATGGTGAATTACAATTAGATGCGGCGATTGATGAAG
Organism: Mollicutes bacterium; assembly: GCA_012520435.1. Taxonomy (GTDB): domain Bacteria; phylum Bacillota_I; class Bacilli_A; order RF39; family UBA660; genus JAAYOI01. The sequence continues at coordinate 858 of JAAYOI010000041.1, read as the reverse complement.
AAGTAGCTAAAAGAAAAGCTCCTAATAGTCCAGTTGGTGGTAAAGCTAATGTTTTGATTTTCCCTAATTTGGATGCTGGTAATATCGGTTATAAATTAGTTGAAAAACTAGCTAAAGCTAATGCTTATGGACCAGTTACACAGGGGCTTGCCCAACCAGTTAATGATTTATCTAGAAGTTGTAAAACTGATGATATTGTTGGTGTAATAGCTATTACATGTATGCAAGCAAAGGGATGTGAAGATAATGGCTAATCAGTTTAGAGTATGTGATTGTTGTAAAGCCACTAATATTAATACTTTAGTACCAAGATTAAAAGAAATAGATAATGAAGCAGAAATAATTATTGGATGTCAAAATTTTTGCGGTATAGGTGCCACTAAATCTTTTGCGATTGTTAATGGTATTCCTATTGTTACTGATAATGAAGATAGTTTAATTGAGAAAATAAAAGAAGTAATTAAAAAATGAATTGAAAAAACATTTGGTTTTTGTTTAATTATTTTGTTAAAAGTCAGTTTTATATTGACGAGGTAAAGAGATAAGTGATATATTAAATCCGATGAATATAAGAGGAGGTAAGCAGAAAGAAAAAGAAGAAGCGAGGTTTTACGTTAATTGAGTTGTTAGCTGTTATTGTTATCTTGGCAATTATTGCCCTTATAGCAACTCCACTTATATTAAATGTTATAGATGATGCCAAAAAAGGGGCATTTAAAAATAGTGCTTACGGGATAATAGAAGCAGCGGAATTAAGTTATGCGCTGGATATGTTAAATGGTGATTTAGAAGAAATAACTATTACTTATGATAATTATACTGAACATAATCCAAGTGGTAAGAAATTACAGTATAAAG
>JAAYOI010000040.1 GCA_012520435.1 Mollicutes bacterium | reverse complement strand
TTACCATATCACTCGCACTTTTATTAATCAAATAAATGATACCTAACGAAACAGGAAGCGCATAAAATAATGCTTTTAAACCAACAATTAAGGTTTCAAATTGTAAAAGACGATTAAATCCTTTAGGAGTGATACCCATACTACGAAGAACCGCAAATTCTCTTCTTCTTAATGCAATACTAGTATTTATAGTATTAAAGACACTCGTTACTCCAATTAGAGTTACTAAACTAATAAAACCATAGAATAAGATTTTAATTACAAGGGTAACATTTCTTATCATTTTTGATTGTTCTTTAATATTGAAATAATTAAGAGTACCAAGTTTATATTCATTAACATAATCATTTAACTTTTTATCAAGCTGTTTATATTCTTTTGCTTTAATTAAGATTATATAATTAGGATCGGTAACTTCAATAAGGTTAGTAGTTATTAATTCATTAAAGTAAGTTTCTGATACAACAATAATTGGTTGTGATAATTCAGTAAGGAAAGAAAATCCAAACGGAAGTTTAGTTGTTTCATAAATATTATCTATTACCTTATCACATTTGATATCATCATAATTACTTATATCAATCATATTACAAATTGGAATCTCTCTATCATCTTTACTTTTTAAAAGTTTACCTTGATATACTTTTCTTGAACCATTACTGTAATCAACAGCAGCAAAACTATTAATGAAAATAGGACGTTCTTCTTTTAAACCTAATTCCTTTAAATAAGCTTTATAATTTTTATTATCCATTGTTATTATCATAACAGGTTTTAATTCATCTATAACTTCACCTTTACCTATATTATTTTGATTATTATTATCTAAAATAGGTTGATAGTCTTTATGATAGTCTTTATCACTAATTCCATTAGTCATATAGTCTTTACCTCTAAAGATTGTATATTTATCTACTTCACTAGTATTGATAATATCATTAATCGTTTTATTTAGTAATGTTTTGTCAGGATCATTAACTTCAACATAAATATCAAAATCAACATCATTAAAGAATCTAGTTGTTCCTATTGTAACGTATGTTAATAATGATGAGAAAGAAATAAATAAAACAATACTAATAAATAAAGAGATAATGGTAATACGATATTTACGCTTATTGCGTTTCATATTCTTTAACGAAATTTCTCCTTCAATACCAAATACTTTTCGTGTCAATTTACTTGTTTTTACTTTTTTACCTTTAATTTTAATATCATCATTTAATCTAATTGCTTCAATAGGTGTAATTTTACTAGCTCGTCTTGCAGGTAAAAAAGCGGAAAAGATAATTACCACAATCATAAATATAATCGGAATAATAACAAATAATGGATAAACAGCTAATTCTAAATCCATCATAAATACATCTGATAATAAGTTGTTAGTAATTTGTAAAACAACCCATATTCCAAAGAAACCAGATAATAACCCAAGTGGTATTCCAATTATGCCTACAATAAATGCTTCATAAAAGACCATTTTTCGAAGTTGATATTTAGTTGCCCCTATACTAGAAAATAAACCAAATTGTTTTTTCCTTTCAATTACTGAAATAGCAAATGAATTATAAATAACCATAATGCAACCAACTGCAATCAAAGATAAAACAATCGTTATTATTTTGACCATGGCATTATTGACATTAGAATATTTATTTTCGCCATACATTGAAATTAAAGCATCATTATAGTCAACATTAGTTAGATCAATATTTAAACTTTTTACTAATGTTTCAGTTTTATCATATACTTTAGAAATTTTACGATATGTAATAAAAACATTTACTAAATCATCATCTTTAATATTTTCTAATTTAGTATAAATCTCATATCCTGGTGCGGAATAAGATTCGTGATAACTTCTTTCAATAATACCAACAATAGTATATTTTTGACTAGTTTCTATTATTAATGTTTCTTCTTCACTATCATATCCCATATGATAATATTCATCATTATTATCTATAGGAGCACCAGCATGATAACGATAACCAAGTTCTAAATCTAAAGTATCACCAATTTGATAATTATAGCTTGATAAGATATGTTCAGGAATTACTACTTCATTACTATTTTTAGGTAATCTTCCTTCTTTTAACTTTAAAGTCTCCAAAAATACTTCATTAACACTATTAACATAAAAATATGGTTTATATAATTCTTTACTTTCTTTAAAATAAGCAAAACCAATACCTTTTTCAAAGGCAATTTCTTTTATATTAACATTATTATTTATTTGTTTTACTTTTTCATAAGAAAGATCATATATTTGAACATGGTGTGACCCATTATACTTAATTATATCTCTGATTGCAAAGTCTCTAACAGTTGAGAATAATAAACCTATACCCACCATTAAAGCAGTTGATAAAAGAACGCCAATAATGGTAACAACCGTTCTTTTTTTATTCATCTTTAAATGCTTGATAGTTAATTTATTTAAAATTTTCATCTATTTTATTACCTCATCACTTACAATTTTACCATCATCAATAGTGATAATACGGTCAGCATTTAAAGCTAGATTTTGATCGTGGGTTATCATAATAATTGTTTGATTATATTTTTGATTAGATAATTTTAATAATCTAACAATTTCTTGACTATTTTTACTATCTAGGTTTCCGGTTGGTTCATCCGCTAGTAACAATGTTGGTCGGTTCATTAAAGCTCTACCAATAGATACTCTTTGTTGTTCCCCACCTGATAATTCATTTGGTAAATGATTAACTCGATCACTTAAATCTAAAATATCAATAACTTCTTTTAAGTATTCTTCATCAACTTTTTTACTATCTAACAAAATTGGTAAAGTTATATTTTCAGTAACATTTAAAATAGGTATTAAATTATAAAATTGATAAATTAGTCCTACTTGTCTTCTTCTAAAAACAGCTAAATTAGTTTCATTTAATTTATATACATCTTCACTATTAACATAAACTTTACCACTAGTTGGTCTATCTACCCCACCTAGAATATGAAGTAAAGTACTTTTACCACTACCACTAGCTCCTACAATGGCTATAAATTCACCCTTTTGTACGGAAAAACTAACGTTATCTAAGGCTTTTACCAAAGTATTTCCTTTCCCATAAGTTTTACATAAATTTTCAACTCTTAATATTTCCATAAAAACTCCTTTCAAATTGATATAACTTCATTATAGTAGAATAATATGACATTAGAGTGACTAAAACGATTACAATTTTGTCACTAAATATTTTTCTTATAAAACTTAATCTCAAATGTTGTTCCTTTATTTTGTTTGCTAGAAACAAATATATCTCCATTCTGCATATCAATAATTTTTTTAGACATATTTAAACCAATACCTACACTATCTTTACTACTATTTTTTCCTTTATAAAATCTTTCAAAAATATGTTTAATTTCTTGTTTACTTATTCCCTCACCAGTATCACTAATCATAATTCTCGTGAAGATTGGATTAGTGTCATATTTAATAGTAATCTCACCATTATCTGGAGTGTGTTCATGTGCATTTTTTAAAATATTAACAATAGCTTCTAAAGTCCAATGATAATCAACTTCTATTTCAAAATTAGAATCCCCTTCAATATTAACTTTTTGCTCCTTTAATTCTATTGGAATTAAAAGCGGTTCTAAAGCATCTTTAATAAGCTTATCAACGAATACTTTTTCTTTTTTAAAAGTT
>JAAYOI010000039.1 GCA_012520435.1 Mollicutes bacterium | reverse complement strand
ATTGTCATCAATATCATTAATATCATTAGTATTATTATTGTCAATATTATTTTGATTACCATTATCAATGGTTTGCGCATTTACTATTTGATAATTAAAAATCATAAAAGTAAGAAAAAAGATAATGATAAAAATAAAAGAAAACCGTTTCACATTTTTCCCTCCTTGCTAAAAATATTATTGACCAAAAAAATAATTTTATTATTGATATAAAATACCAATTATTTCTAAATAATAAAATAATAAAAAAAGGGAACAATATTAAAATAAACTGTATATTATTGACAATAAGTGTATATAATATTAATAGTTCTAGCACTCGTGCTTGACAAGTGCTAGAAATGGTGTTATAATTAAAATCGGAAGGAGGAATAAATATGAATTTAATACCAAGAAATTTCTTTTTAGATGATTTTTTAGATGATTTTTTCGTACCACGTGATAATAATCTAAAATGTGACATTTATGAAAAAGATGGAGCTTACCATATTGAGATGGATGCCTATGGATTTAAAAAGGATGATTTTAAAATTGAATGTGACAACGGGTATTTAACAATTAGTGTTGCTAAAAACGAAGAAAAGAATGATGAAGGAAAAACTTACATTAGAAGAGAAAGATATTCTAAAGAATATCGTCGTAGCTTCTATGTAGGTGATCTTGATTCAGAAAATATTAAGGCATCTTTCAAGGATGGGGTTCTAAGAATAACTATTCCTAAAAAAGAAGAAATTGAAACTAGAAAAGTAATTGATATTGATTAAGAAGTAGAAAAACTACTTCTTTTTTTATTGACGATATTTATAAATTATTATATTATTATAATGAAATAAAAATAGATAAATAAAGGAGAATAGTATGAATGTTATTGAAACTAAAAAATTAACTAAATATTATGGTAAAGCTAGAGGAATAATAGGTGTTACTATTTTATCAAAAGAAGAAAGTGATAAACAGCTAATTTTTTACTTACTAAACCTATTTCTCGTTTGCAAATTCTTTCAGCCAAAATTAAAGCAATTGTCTCTTTATTAATATCGTCTAATATTATTTTGTTTTTAATTTTATCTTTTATTATTTTCTTTTTTGCTGATAATAAAATTAATTTTAAAATATTTTTATTATTAAATTTACCTTTGTTAATTATGCAAATATTTTTTATGAGTATAGGTTTATTAATATCAGTTATCTTACCCAAAGTAAAATCACCTTTATCATTATCACTTGGAATTACTATAGGTCTTTATGTTTTAGGAGCATTAACTGATGATAAAATAAGGTTTTTAATTCCTTTTAAATATTTTAATGGTAAAGATCTTTTATTAGATGGATTAAATATAAAATATATTTTATTAAGTATTATAATCATAATTAGTTTTTTATTAATAGCATACAATAAATATAAAAAAAGAGATTTATATGTTTAAAGTTTTAAATTAATGTCAAAAAAATTAAAAAAAATCTTGCATAAATCCATTTTTTTGTATATAATATTTGTGTCTTTAGAGATAAATTTGACAATTTATAACATAAAATTAAAAAAGTCTTGATAATTTTTAAAAAATACGATATACTGTAATAGTCATAAGTTTCTGGGCCTGTAGCTCAGTTGGTTAGAGCACACGCTTGATAAGCGTGGGGTCATAGGTTCAAGTCCTATTAGGCCCACCATTAATTATGTATATCCAAAGTTAAGACTTTTTTTTAATATATTTATTACAATTGTTAATAATATATTAATAACGAAGATGGAGAGAGTAGCAAAGATTCTTTTATCAAAGAGAGTTAGGGATGGTGGAATCCTGACATAAAAGCCTTTGTGAAGAACACTCCTGAGTTGCTTATACGAAATAGTAGTAGTATAAGCCGGTCTTAAGAGCCGTTATATAATCTTATAGATGAGAGATCATTTTAATTAATGATAATTAGGGTGGTACCGCGGATACAACAGTAATTCGTCCCTTAGGGATAATTACTGTTTTTTTCACATGAAGGGAGGAAAATTATGATTACGAAAGAAATGTTAAAGGATTATGCGAATAAGTTAATGTTTGATATGAAGGAAGAAGAATATGAAACATTACAAAAAGAATTTGATGTTATTTTAAGGCAAATGGATTTAATAGGAGAATTTGAAGGAATTAAGGATGTTGAACCAATGACTTTTCCTTATGTGATTTATCATGCAAAATTTCGTGAAGATGTTGTAAAAGATGAAATAAGTACGGAAGAGGCCTTGATGAATGCGAAAGATGTAAAGGATAATCAAGTACGTGTACCAAAGGTGGTGGAATAAATGAGTTATACAGAAAAAAGTATTGATGAAATTAGAGCTTCTTTAGATAAAGGTGAAGTAACAAGTGAAGAATTATTTGAAGAAGCAAGAGAAAAAGCTTTAAAATATCAAAGTGATTATAATGCTTTTGTAACCATTTTAGATAAAAAGGAAGAAGAAAAGAATAAAAAAACAATTTTATCGGGAATACCTTATGCTTTAAAAGATAATATTTCAACCAAAGGCATTTTAACAACCGCTTCATCGAACATTTTAAAAGATTATGTTCCTGTTTATGATGCTACTGTTTATCGCAAATTAAAAGAAGCGGGAGCGGTATTAGTTGGGAAAAATGTTTTAGATGAACTAGCGATGGGTGGAATAGGAACAACCGGTCATACTGGTGTTGTTCGTAATCCATGGGATAAAAATCGTTTAATTGGCGGTTCATCAGCTGGTAGTGCAGCAGCGGTTGCGCTTGGAATTGTTCCTTTTGCTATTGGTTCTGATACTGGTGATTCGGTTCGTAAACCAGCTAGTTTTGGCGGTATTGTTGGTTTTAAACCAACATATGGTCGTATTTCAAGATATGGTTTATTTGCTTTTGCTTCATCTTTAGATCATATTGCCATCCTTACTAGAAATGTAAAAGATGCTGCTTATGTTACCAATATTGTTAAAGGACAAGATGAATATGATATGACTAGTTTACCTGATGATGGTAAGGAATATGCAAAAGTACTTGATAATTCAGTAAAAGGTAAAAAATTATTTTATATTAAAGAAGTATGTAATTTAGAAAATTATAAAAATAATAATGATCTAGAATTAATTGAAACTTTACAAAAATTCCATCAAACACTTGATAAGGTACGTGAATTAGGGATTGAAGTTGATGAAGTATCAATTGATCGAAAATTATTAAGTGCTTTATATCCTGCTTATATGACTATTTCATGTGCAGAAGCAACTAGTAATAATGCGAATTTAATTGGTATTCATTTTGGTTTAAGAGGAGAAGGAAAAACCGTTGATGAAATGATGTTTGATGCTCGAACTAAAGGTTTTTCAGAATTAATAAAAAGAAGATTTGTTTTAGGTAGTTTTATTCTTCAAAAAGAAAATCAAGAACGTTTATTTTTAAATGCGGGTCGTATAAGAAGAATGATTGTCGATAAAATAAATGAATTATTTAAAACTTATGATGGTTTTATTATGCCAACAAGTGGTGGTATCGCACCTAAATTTGATGAAGAAATTGATCGTCTTTCAGAACGTTATTTGATCTTAGAATACCATTTAGTAATTGGTAATTTTGGAGGATTCCCAAGTATTACTATACCAAATGGATTTGTCAATGAAATGCCAATTGGCATTAACATTACAGGTCGTGTGATGGAAGATGATATAGTTCTTAGTATAGCCCACCAAATTGAGTCAAAATTAGGTTTTAAAAACCAAATCGCAAAGGGGGCGAAATAATGTATAAAGTTGTTATTGGATTAGAAGTTCATTGTGAATTAAAAACTAATTCTAAGAACTTTTCTGGTGCTAAAAATATATATTCCGAAATTCCTAATAGTCATGTTTCGGTTGTTGATTTAGGATTTCCAGGAACATTACCAGTTGTTAATAAAGAAGCTGTTAAAAAAGCTTTAAAAGTCGCCCTTGCTTTAAATTGCGAAATTCCTGATGAAGTTATTTTTGATCGTAAAAACTATTTCTATCCTGATTTACCAAAAGGATATCAAATAACTCAAGCTAAAAAACCAATGGGAAGAAATGGATATTTAATGATAAATGTTAATGATATAGATAAAAAGATAGGTATTCGTCAATTACACCTTGAAGAAGATACGGCTAGTTTAGATCATTATGGAACATATTCTTTAATCGATTATAACCGTTCAGGTGTTCCATTGATTGAAATTGTTACCGAACCTTGTATGAATTCAGCCGCTGAAGCCTTAGCTTTCTTAGAATCATTAAGAAGTATTTTCTTATATTGTGATGTTTCTGAAGCTAAGAGTGATAAAGGACAAATGCGTTGTGATGTTAACATATCTTTAATGAAAGAAGATGCGAAAGAATTTGGAACGAAAGTAGAACTTAAGAATATTAACTCATTTACTAATGTTAAAGATGCAATTGAATATGAAATAAAAAGACAAAGTGAAATTCTTGATCAAGGAGGTAAAATTTTACAAGAAACAAGAAGATTTGATGATCAAGATATGAAAACTTATAGTATGCGTAGTAAAGTAGATGCAATTGATTATAAATATTATGTTGAACCAAATATTCCGCCAGTTAAAATATCTAAAGAATATTTAGAAGAAATAAAAAAAGAAATTCCACCACTTCAATATGAAAGAATCAATACTTATATGAATGAATATGGATTATCAAGGTATGATGCAACCGTATTAGTTAGAGAAAAAGCGATTGCGGAATATTTTGAAGCAACGATTAGGGAAGGTGCGGATCCAAAACTCGCATCTAACTGGATAACAGCTATTATTTTAGGACATTTAAATAAATTTGAATTAAGTATTAATGATATTTTTATTACCCCTAAGATGTTAACTAATTTAATTAAGATGGTAAATGATAAAACGATTTCGATTAAACAAGGAAAAGAAGTTTTATATAAAGCTTTAGATGAAAAGAAAGATCCTACTGTCATTGTTAAAGAAAGTGGTATGAAGCAAATTATTGATGTTGATGCGATTAAAAATTGGGTAATGGAAGTATTAGATGAAATGCCAGAAGCAATAACCCAATATAAAAATGGGAAGACTAATATTATTGATTATTTAGTAGGTCAAGTAATGAAGAAAAGTAGAGGTCAAGCTAATCCAGCTATGACGATGTCAATGTTAAAAGAAGAAATAGAAAAGAGGTGAGTTATGAAAACCAATAAATATCGTACCCATTATTGTGGTAAAATTAAAGATAGTGATATTGGAAAAAAAGTAAAAGTTTCAGGATGGGTAGAAAATATTCGTGATCATGGTGGTATTATTTTTGTTGATTTACGTGATGAAAAAGGGGTTGTTCAACTAGTTAGTAATGATGATCAAATATTTAAACCTTTAACTAAAGAAGTAGTTGTTTGTATAACCGGAACAGTTCGTGAAAGAAGTGAAGATGATCATAACTTAAAAATTGCCACCGGTAAACTAGAAATATTAGTTGACGAATTAGAAATTTTAGGACCAGTATTAAAAACGCTTCCTTTTGAAATAAAAACATCACATGAAGTTAATGAAGAATTAAGATTAAAATATCGTTATCTTGATTTACGTAATCCTAAAGTTCATGATAATATTGTTTTTCGTTCAGAAGTTATTAGTTTTTTAAGAGAAAAAATGAAAAGTTTAGGATTCATTGAAATTCAAACTCCAATTTTAACGGCTTCATCTCCAGAAGGAGCAAGAGATTTTATTGTTCCTTCAAGAAAACATCATGGAAAGTTTTATGCTTTACCACAAGCACCACAAATCTTTAAACAAATTTTAATGGTTAGTGGTTTTGATTGTTATTTTCAAATTGCTCCTTGTTTTAGAGATGAGGATGCTAGAAGTGATCGTACACCTGGTGAATTTTATCAATTAGATTTTGAAATGGCTTTTGCGGAAAGCGAAGATGTTTATGAAGTAGCTGAAGAAGTTTTATATGAAACCTTTACAAAATTTAGTAATAAAAAGGTAAGTCCTAAACCATTTAAACGTATTTCTTATAAAGAAGCTATGTTAAAATATGGAACCGATAAACCAGATTTGCGTAATCCATTAGTAATTATTGATTTAACTGAGGAATTTAAAGAAACTTCTTTTGCGCCATTTCAAGGGGTAACGGTTCGTGGTATTAAAGTAGAAGGAATTGCAAGTAAACCTAATTCATGGTTTAATGAATTAGTAGAATATGCGAAATCAATTGGTATGCCTGGTATTGGTTACCTTAAAGTTAATGCGGATATGACATTTGCCGGACCAATTGATAAGTTTTTAACTGATCAAGAAAGAAAAAGATTTATTGAAGTTGCGGATTTACATGCTGGTGATGTTTTATTCTTTATTGCTGATAAGAAAAATGCTGCTGAATTAGCAGGTAAAATAAGAATGGAATTAGGAAGAAAATTAGATCTTATTGATCCTAATCGTTTTGAATTTTGTTTTATTGAAGATTATCCAATGTATGAATATAGTGAAGAAGAAGGTAAATATATATTTACTCATAATCCATTTAGTATGCCACAAGGTGGTATGGAAGCATTATTAACTAAAAAACCAGAAGAAATTTTAGCATACCAATATGATATTGTTTGTAATGGGGTAGAATTATCAAGTGGAGCAGTTCGTAATCATAATCCGGAAATAATGAAAAAAGCATTTGAGATAGTTGGTTATGATGAAGAAGTATTAAAGACTAAATTTAAATCACTTTACACTGCTTTTCATTATGGTGCACCTCCTCATGCTGGTATGGCACCTGGTATTGATAGAATAATTATGCTTTTAAAAGATCAACCTAATATTAGAGAAGTTATTGCTTTTCCAATGAATAGTAATGCTCAAGATTTAATGATGGGTAGTCCAAGTGAAGTTACCGAACAACAATTAAGAGAGGTACATATTAAAATTAGATAACCAAAAAAGTACAAAAAAGTCATAAAAATATCTTGTCAAAATAAAATTTATATTATATAATATAAAAGTCCTAACAAGTTTTAGGACTTATCTGCCTAATTAGCTCAGTTGGTAGAGCACTCGGCTGTTAACCGATAGGTCGTAGGTTCGAGTCCTACATTAGGCGCCATTTTTTTTGGCCCGTTGGTGAAGAGGCTTAACACACTGCCCTTTCACGGCAGCACTCATGGGTTCGAATCCCATACGGGTCACCATTATAATTATTGAACACTTCTATTTTGTGTTCATTATCAATAAAATAAAGACTTATAAAGTCTTTTTTTTAAAATAAAAAAGACACTATTAAGGTGTCTTAGTTTCCTGTTCAAAATAGATACTTTTCATTAACATAGCACCTATTTCTTGAGTATTAAATGCTTCACATATAATGATTGGTGTCAAATTTAATTCTTTAATAGCTTTTATAAAATCATTAGCTTTAGGTATATATTCATTATCATAATTATTATCAAATAAAGATAATTGTTTAATATCTTTTTTATCACCAAAAGATTTATGAATTTTTTCACCCTTATCAGTATAATCAACGGGATAAACATGAAAGTGTGTTTCTTCTAATATTTTTCTACCTAATTCCAATTCTATTTTTTTAAGACTTCAATTATTTTATCTGCTGAATCCCCCACATTCAATATCACCAACATTATTTTATCATATTATAGGAATTTTCATAGATAAAAATTATGAATTTATAATTTACATTAAGACAAGTAACCATTACTTGTCTTATTTTTTTATAAAAAATAAAATATTAAAGAAGAATGCAATAATCACTCTCTTGTCTTTTGAATATAAATAGAGTGCAGGAGGTGATATTATGGAGAAAGCCATATTCCCATTAAGATATTTAAAAATAAATCAAGGTGTTAATGGCGATTATTCACATCAAGGTACCTTAGCAATCGATTGCGGTTACAAAGACGAAAATAGTAAAAAACTTTACGCACCTTTTACAGGAATTATTAAAAAAATCTATACAACGAGTGGTAATTGTGTTTGGTTAGAAAGTAAAGAAAAAGTATTATGGGCAGACGGAACGAAGGATTACGCAACTTTGTTAGTTATTCATAGTGATGATGTTTCACACTTAAAGAAAGGGCAAGTTATTAAACAAAATGAATATTTTTATAAAATGGGTAAGAGTGGTAATGCCACTGGTGTTCATGTTCATTTAGAAGTAGGCAAAGGAAAATTTTCTGGTACAGGTTGGTATCAAAATAAATATGGCATATGGACTATTAATAATGGAGTTCATCCTACTAATGTTTTCTTTTTAACAGAAGATACAGAAATTAAAAATGGATATGGTTATAATTGGAAACGTTTACCTAAAGAAATGCCTATTTTAGGTAATGCTGTTTCAAAAAATAAAGAAGTTGATCAAATTGAAGTATTAATCACTAATTTAAGAGTTAGAGATAAACCTAATGGTAATATATTAGGTTATATTAAAAAAGGTATTTATAATATTTTAAATACTAAAAAATTAGATGATTATTTATGGTGTGAAGTAGAAAAAGATAAGTGGATTGCTTATAGTGATGAATGGGCTATCTTTTATGAAAAAGAAGTAATTGAAGAAGTAGTAGAAGAACCTATAGAGGAAAATATAATTGAAGATAAAAAAATGAAGATATTAGATTATATTTTAGAAATTCTAAGAAAGATATTGAATTTTTTTACAAGAGGTGATAAATAATGGATTCAAATTTACTTAGTTTAATAACAGCAATAGTAACTTTTATTTGTGGTTGATTGCTAAAAAATATAAATGGTTTAGTAGCAAATTAATACCTATTCAAAATTTAGTAATAGGTCTTATTGTAGCAATTATCGAATGGATTATAACAAAGGATTTTTGTACTGCTATTGCTTTATCAGGGTTAGTTGCAGGGGGAACTTATGATATAATTAATAATTTAAGAAAATTATTGAAAAAAAATAACCACTCTTAATTGAGTGGTATTTTTTGTTTATTTAGTAGTGTTATTTTCTATCAATAGTTAATTGTTTTTCCGTTTCTTCTTTTTGTTCTTGTTCTAAGTCGTTTTTCCAAAATCTTAAAGTATCAAGCAAATTGTTATATTTATGCCACATATCACCTGCTAAACCAGCAATCAAAAAGGATGCACCAGTAATGATAATACCATCTTTTACTTTTAATGAAGTATCTTTTGTTTTATCAAGAACTAATGATGCAATATTTCCTATACCAACTGCAAGCGAAAAAAAATGGCAAAGACATTCAAATTTCTATGAAATTTTGCTTTATGTATTTTTTATCAGCAGTATTTAACTTTTCTTCTAAATTCATTATAATTTCCCTTCACTTTTTTATGATAGGCATATTTTAAAATTTCTCTTTAAAAATGTCAATTTTTAATATTTTATATAATGAAAAAAGTCTTGAAATTCAAGACTTTTAATTATCATAAAATGGCGGAGTAGGAGGGATTTGAACCCTCGCACCAGTTTCCCGGTCTACGCCCTTAGCAGGGGCGCCTCTTCAGCCAACTTGAGTACTACTCCATAACACAAGTACGAATATAATTTTACCTTATATCTTTACTTGTGTCAACAGAAAGTTAAGAAAATGTTTTTTAGTCATATAATTCTTGCTTTAATAATTCAAGATTTTCATTCATAATTGAAAGATAATCTTCATTATTATTTCTTTCTGTTTCCGTAATATTAGAAAGAGTATGAATATATATAATTTCAATTCCAAATTCATCAACGATAGCTTTAATAGTATTATTTGGATCTTCATTTTGTTTTAAGAAAATGTAATCAATTTCTCCATTTTGTATTAATGTTTTTACATCAGCAATCACTTTATCAGTTAAGTTTTCATTTTCTTCTAAAGAAATAACATTAAAATCATATTTTTCTAAAAATTTAAATAAATCATTACCAACAATAATGGTTTTACTACTTGCACTTTCAATCATTAATTTTAATTTCGCATCTAAATTAGAAACATCTAATTTTAATTGTTCATAATTTTCATCAATTTCATTTTTTAAATAATGATTATTAATATATTCTTTAAAACCTGTTCTAATATTTTGAGCAAGCATTAAAAAGTTTGATGGATCTAACCATAATTCAGCAATATCATTTTCATAATCAAGAGTTAAAGTAGTATCAATAATCTTAATATTTTTATTATGATTAAACATTGGTATAACATACTCTTTTTCTTTACCAATACCATTATAAATAAATAAACTGGCTTTACTGTAATCTTTAATTTGTTTATCAGTTAAAGAATATTCATCAACATTAATACCATCAGGATAAATACTATAAACATTACTATGTTTTCCATATAAACATCTTGTGATATATTCAATAGGATAAACAGTTGTATAAATATCAATATCTTCTAAAGAATCTATTTTTAAGCAACCAGTTAAGTTAATAACAATTATTGTTAAAAGTGTTAAAATTGTTAATTTTTTCATTTTTGACACTCCTTTTTTATAACGGGATCATATCCATAAGTACCCCATGGATTACATCTTAAAACTCTTTTTATGGTTAAAAAACTTCCTTTAATGCAACCATATTCTTTAATAGCATCTATTCCATAATTAGAACAAGTAGGAATATGGCGACATTGTTGATGAAAATTACCAGGAATTTTTTGATATATTTTGATTAAACCAATTAAAATATCTTTCATAGTAACACCATTACCATTATACTAAAAAAGTTATTAAATGTAAAATATATTTGTTAATAATATAATATGAAATAGACGATTGTTTTTAGAGTGTGTTATAATAAAGATGGTGATGGTATGGAAGAATTATTAAAAAAATTAAAAATTAAAACCAAAAATAAGCATCTTTATAAACAAGCTTTAACACATACATCATATGCCAATGAAACTAGTTCTTTAAGTTATGAACGTTTAGAGTTTTTAGGAGATGCGGTTTTAGAACTAATTATAAGTGAATATCTTTATTTAAATACCGATGATAATGAAGGAACAATGACTAAGGTACGTTCGCATTATGTTTGTGAAAATGCCTTATATGAGTATTCAAAAATACTTAATTTAAATGAATATGTAAGATTAGGAAAAGGCGAAAGTGAAAGTGGTGGTAAATATCGTAAAACGATATTAGCTGACATATTTGAAGCATTTATTGGGGCTATGTTTTTAGATAAAGGATTAAATTATGTGAAAAAATTTATTTATAAATATATTGTTCCTTTAATTAAAGATAATAATATTGATTTCTTAGGTGATTATAAATCAACATTACAAGAATTGGTTCAAACCGATAAACGTAATTTAGAATATGTTGTTACTAATGAAGAAGGACCATCACATAATAAGTTATTTACTGTTATTGTCAAAATAGATGATATTGTTTATGGAAAAGGAACAGCACATAGTAAAAAAGAAGCAGAACAATTAGCGGCTAGAGATGCTTTAAAAAAGAGTGTTAAAGAATAATATTGTCAAGATTAATAAAATGCGATAAAATATAGTAGAATTTCTAGAAAGAAGGAAGAATATGGGAAGAGCATACGAAGTTAGAAAAGCAAGTATTCAAAAAACAGGAGCTATGAAAGCTAAATTATATTCGATGTATTCAAGGGAAATATATGAAGCCGCTAAAAAAAGTGGAACTAATTTAGATGCTAATGTAGCTTTAAAAAGATTAGTGGAAAAAGCTAGAAAAGAACAAGTTCCATTTGATATAATTAATCGTGCCATTGAAAAAGTAAATAGTGGTGCGAATGAAAGTTATGAAACAGTTCGTTATGAAATATTTGGACCTAGAGGTTCTACTTTAATTGTTGATTGTTTAACGGATAATGTTAATCGCACTTTAAGTTATGTAAGACCAGTCCTCAATAAAAATAATGGTAAGATGGGTGTAAGTGGTAGTGTTACTCATATGTATGAACATTTATGCATTGTTCGTTTTAAAGGATTAACTGAAGAAACTGTTTTAGATGCACTTATCAATAATGAGGTTGATGTTGTTGATATTGAAGTAGATAATGACAATATAACTATTTATGGTGAACCACAAGATTTATATAAAATTAAAGAAGTTATTAATAGTTTATTACCAAATATTGAATTTGAAGTAGATGAAATTGCGATGATTCCTAAAATGACAGTTACTTTAGAGGGAGAAGATTTAGAAAACTTTAAACGAATGTATCAAATGTTAGATGAGATAGAAGATGTTAAAGATATTTATCAGAATGTTGCGAATGTTAGTGATTAGAAGAAAAAATCAAAAAAATGGTTTTTCTTCTTTTTTTATATTTTAAAATATGATAGACTATTATTAGTAGTAGGAATAATTGCCATAAGGGGGATGTTATCATGCAAGTAAGTTTATTACCAGCAGATACCTATATTGTTGTTAACAAAACTATTTTAAATGATAACGATCGTCGGATTTTAACGATGTTATATCAACCAATTATTGGTAGTGATGCGATTAATTTATATTTTACCTTATGGTCATATTTAGATAAAAGTGAATTAGTATCTTGTGAATGGACACATCATCATTTAATGACAAGTATGCGCATGAAATTAGAAAACATTTTAGAAGCACGTCAAAAGCTAGAAGCTATTGGTTTACTTGTAACACTTGTTAAAAAAGGAAATATAAATAATTATATATATGAATTATATTCACCTTTAAGTGCGGAAGAATTTTTCAACAATCCCGTTTTAGATTTATCTTTAATGAATAATATTGGTCAAAGTGAATATGAAAAATGCATAGCTTATTTTTCGATTCCTAAAATAAATACTAAAGATTATGAAGATATTACTTGTTTATTTAATGATGTTTTTGAAGTCACAATTGATTCACCAATGGAACATATTATTAATGATATTAAGAAACGTAGCAAACGTGATTTATCGATTAAATCAAAAATCGATCTCAATATCGTTTTAGGAATGATTTCTGAAGATATCTTAAATCCTAAAAGTATTACTAAAGAAACAAAAGAACTTATTTATAAATTAAGTTTTATTTATGATTTAGATAATGAAAATACGGTAGAAATTATTAAAAATTCAGTTAATGAGAAAAAGATTATTGATAAAGAATTATTAAAAACGAATTGTCGTAATTTCTTTAAATTTGAACATCAAGGAAGATTACCAAGTATTGCTTTTAAAACCCAACCTGAATATTTAAGAAAACAAATAACTGATACTTCTAAAAAGGCTAAAATGATTTATACCTTTGAAACTACTAGTCCAGCTGATTTCCTTATGAGCAAAAATAAAACAAACTTTTTAACCCAAAGTGAAAAAGATATTTTAGCGTATCTTTTATTAGAATTAGAATTAAATCCAGGCGTTGTTAATGTTTTAATTGATTATGTTTTAAAAATAAATAATAATAAACTAACTAAAGGTTTTGTTGAAACAATTGCCAGTCAATGGGTTAGAAATAATATTGAAACCGTAGAACAAGCAATGGCTTTAGCGGAAGAAGAATATAAAAATCGTTTTAAAAATAAAAAGGGATATCATAAGAAAACAATAGATAATAAACCTGAATGGTTAGATAAAGAAATAAATGCGGATATTGCTTCTTTAGAAGAACAAGAAGAATTTTTGAAAAAATTAAGTGAATATGAGTAGGTGAAGTATGAAAAAGGTAATGGAAGAATTAGAAAATGTAGGATTATTAAATGGAATTAATAATAATTTAAAAGAAGCTTATTATGAAGCATTAAAAAATCCTGCCTTTAAAGAATTAATTGATAAATTAAAAGTAAAAGAAGCAATTTTAATTAAATATACTTCCATGTTAGAAGATAGTAGTAAAGAATATAGTAATTGTTTAAAATGTAAAAATATTTTAGAATGTCAAAATAAAATAAAAGGGTATGCTTATCTACCAAAAGTAATAAATGCACGTTTAGAATTTAATTATACAACTTGTCGTTTTCAAAAAGAATTAATGAAAAATACAGAATACTTAAATAATGTATATTTATTTGATGTTCCTAAAGAAATAAGAGAAGCTAGTATAGATAAAATTTATACAGAAGATCGTAAACGTTGGGAAGTTATTGAATGGTTCAAAAAATTTATTAAAAATTATAAAAAAGATAAACATCAAAAAGGATTATATTTATATGGTAATTTTGGTTGTGGTAAAACTTATTTAATTGCTGCAACATTTAATGAATTAGCGAAGGAGGGGATAAAAAGCGCTATTATCTTTTGGCCAGAATTTTTAAGAGATTTAAAGAGTTCTTTTCAAACTGATTTTAAAGAAAAATTTGAATATATTAAAAAAGTTCCTTTATTATTAATTGATGATATAGGAGCAGAAAGTACTACTGAATGGGGACGCGATGAAATCTTTTGTCCATTACTTCAATATAGGATGCAAGAAAAATTACCAACCTTTTTTACTTCAAATTTAGATTTAAAGAGTTTAGAAAGTCATTTTAGTGTAACTAAAGATAAGGTTTCTGATATTAAAGCTAAAAGAATTATTGAACGAATTGAACAATTAACAGAAGTAAAAGAAATGATTAGTAAAAATTTAAGAAAATAATTTTATAGGGAGTAGTTATGAGTAGTAGTAAAAATTTAGTTGAATTAAAAAATATCTTAAGACAACACAAATATTACAAGCTTTCGGAATTAAAAAATATATTAAATGTTACTGATGAACAACTAATTGTTTTAATTTCACAATTAATCGAAAATGATATTACACATTTTAATAATTATTCTAGTTTTGATGACTATAAAAATCTTTATAAATGTCTTAATTATCTTAATGAATTAATTAATCTTAATATTAAATTAGAAAATTCTGAAATTATTTTTGGATTAAAGAAAATATGTAATTGTTTAGAAGAAAAAATTAATGATTTTGAAAAAAATAAAAAAAGAGGAATATATGCCTCTAATGAATTTGTTTTAAATAAAATTTATAAAGATGTTAGTAAATTAATAAATAATTATGATTATATTTTTGAAGAAATAAATAATGAAATTTTTGATGAAAAATGTGAAGATATTGATAATGAAAAGAAAAGTATATATCAATTTTTAAAGTATTTAATAATAGATGTAAAAAATTTTAATTATGTTAAAGAAATATTTGGGAGGTTTCCTAATTTAGTTAATATTAAAATTAAAGAAGAAGGTAATTATCTTTTTGATGAATTAATAGATGAATATATTATTCAAACCATAAATGAAAATGATAGTGATTATTATAATGTTATTTATTTAAAAAAGGTTATCAATTATATGATAGGTAGTCCTAATTTTAAGATGAATTTAGAACAAAAAAAAGAATTTACTAATAGAATATTACAAGCTATTGATAATTTAAAAAGAATTAAAATTAGTAAAAAAGAAAGGGAAAGAAAGAAATTTTTTCTTAATAGTTTAATTTATGATATAAAAGATATATGGTTTAATAATTATGAAAAAGGTGTTGAAAATATTAATTATAAATATAACATTCATACTTGTTTTAATAATTACGATATTGAAAAAGATTGTAATTTAAAAAAAATTAATAAAAATGGTTATCTTGATTTACGTAATAAATATGTAATTACTATTGATTGTTTTAATACTCAAAGTTTTGAAGGAGCACTTTCTGTAGAAAGGTTAAAAAATGGTGATTATTTAATTGGTATTTATGTAACCGATGTAGCAGCTTATATTAAAGCCCAAACATTTTTAGATCAAGAAGCGTTTGCTAGAGGGAAAACAATTTACTTACCAAAAGGTAATAATATTTCTATGATACCAGAAGAATTAACTTATAATATTTTATCATTAAGAGCTAAAAGAGATAGATTGGTAATTGCCAATTTATTTAGATTTTCTCCTAATATAGATTTAGTTGATGTTAAAATAAGACGAGCAATCATTAATGTTAATGAGAATTTAACTTTTGATAAAGTTAATAAGGTTCTTAAAAAAGGTAATGATTCTTTTAATTATCAAGAACAAGTATTAGATAATTTATTAATAGTTGCTGAAAAATTGAGTGCACAAAATCCTAATAAAATCCTTTATCATGAATTAAAACAAAAGAAAAAAAGGTTATCCAATAATACTTTTTATGATAATAGTATTGCTTCTAAAATTGTTCAAGAAATAACAATATTTGTTAATCATTTTATCGCATCTTTCTTTTTTGAAAATAATTTACCTTTTATCTATCGGATTAATCAATCTAAATGCAATCAAGAAGAAATAAAAAGATTAGAAAAAATGTGGAATAATAATAACAAAATAGAAGAAATTATTACTTGTATAAATAAAATATATGAACCATCTAGATATTCAGTTAATAACTTAGGACATCATGGTTTAAATTTATCAGCTTATGCTCATACAACAACTCCAGTTAGAAATTATGTATCATTAGTTAATCAGCGTTTAATTAAAAATTTTCTAATTGATAGTTATATTGAAAAAGCAAGTGATCAATATTACTATGAGTTAGAAGAAAGATTAGAAAGTATCGCAGAATATATGAATGAAAAAAATGAGTTGTATGAGGATTATATGGGAGAATATATGAAAGTTTTATTAAAGAATCCAATAAAAAAATATATTGACAAAAATTTCTAATGTGATAAAATTAAGACATAAATTAGTTACACATTAAATGTGCTGATTAGGACATGATTATTAAGAAGTGTTTAAAGCGAGTTAGGGATGGTGTGAGCCTAATAAACAACCTTAATAATTACTACCTATGAACAGAATT
>JAAYOI010000038.1 GCA_012520435.1 Mollicutes bacterium | reverse complement strand
TTTCCCATTTAAATACCATTCCTAAGATAAATAAAAGTTTTATATCTCCTCCACCCATTGATTCTTTTTTAAATAAAAAGTCACCTAATTTCTTTAATAAAAACATTAAAAGGAAGGCAATAATACCATCAACAATTGACCAACCTAAAGCAATTATTCCATTCTTTATATATAATTCAATAATTAAAAGAATAGTACAAATAATCAATATTTCATCAGGAATAATTAAATATAAGTAATCACTAATAATAATAATTAATAACATCGAAATAAGTGTAATGGCTATTAAAAAATCAATCGAAATGCCAAATTTTATATATGATAAACTAAAACAAATACCTGTAAAAAATTCAAAGAATGGATAAAATAAACTAATTTTTTCTTTACAATTTTTACATCTACCTTTTTGAATAATAAATGAAAAAATTGGAATAAGTTCAAATGGTGTTAATTTATGTTTACATTTTGGACATTGTGAAGGGGGAGTTAAAATGGACTCCCCTTTTGGTAATCGATATCCTACTACATTGAAAAAAGAACCCATTACAAGACCAAATATAAAACAAGTAATAATTGTATATAAATCTATGTAACTCATGAATATTCACTCCTATGGTTGTTGAATTGATGTATAAATATTAAACATTGGAATAATAATTGAAAGAATAATTCCACCTACTACAACTGTTAAGAAAATGATTAATACTGGTTCTACAAATGTTTTAATTCTAGTAACTGTGTTTTTATGTAATTCTTGATAATATATCGAAACCTTTTGCATCATTTCTGCAAGTTGTCCAGTTTTTTCCCCAGTTACTAACATTTCATAAGCTGGTATTGGAAAGGCCCAATTATTTTTAAATGCTTCCGAAATCTTTTCACCACGGGCTAGATTAGTAATAGTATCTAATATTAACATTTTATAAATTTCGTTATTAGTAATTTTATTTAAAATTTCCATACTATCAGTAATAAAGACATTATGTGATAGTAAGGATGCAAACGTTTTAGTAAACATTGTAACTTCATTATATATAATAACATTTTTAACAACAGGTGTATGCATTAATATCCATTGTGTAAATGTTCTAAATATTTTAACATTGACATAAAGATAACGAATAATAATGATAACTAAAATAAATCCAAGAATAAACCATATAAGATTTTTTTCTAGGAAATCACTAACAGAAACAACAAAACGAGTAAAGGCTGGTATTTGTTCACTTCCCATACTAGAATAAATTTCAACAAATTTTGGAATAACAAACACCATAATAAAAGTAATAACAGCAACCGAAATAACAAAAATAATTGTTGGATACATGAGCGCTGTAACCATTTGTTTCCTAGTTGCTTCTGCTTGGGTATAATATTCAGCCATATCATCTAAGGCTTCTGGTAATTCACCAGTCATTTCCGCACCTTTAACCATATTAATTAATAAACGCGGAAAAGCATTTCCTTGTTTTGCTAAAGCATCACTAAAACTATTTCCCATTGTTAAATCATAAATAATTGCTCTAAAAACACGTTTATATGATGCTTTATTTTCATATTGTTTAGCTAAAATTCTTAACGAATCAACTAAAGTAACCCCAGACTTAATATATGTTGATAATTGCGTTAAAAAGAAAATCAAATCTTTCGTTTTTATTTTAACATTACTCATTCTAGAACGGCCATGAAGAAATTGTATCCATTTATTAGTACGAATGCTATATACTTCATAACCTTCACTTAATAAAAAGGAATGAACCTCTACTTTAGAAAAAGCTTCAAAATAGCCTTTAACAATTTTACCTTCAGGATTTTTTCCAACATATTCATACATTACTTTAACATCGCTTTTAACAGCATCTTCGCCTTCAAAATCAATAAGTAAGGCTTGATATTTTATGGCACTTTTATTTTTAAAATATTTTACTAAAGCATTACTTTCATATTTTTCTTTAAAAAACTTTTTAAGATTATTAGGAAAATTATTAATTCCTTTAAAAAAGTCAATAATCTGATCTTTAAAACTTTTTCTCTCTAATTTGATATCTTTAATAATATATTCTTCTTTTTGTTTAGCTTTTTTCTTTTTCTTTTCTTCAATTTGTTCTTCTTTTTTCTTCTTTTTTTCTTCTATTCGTTCTAATCTACGTTTTTTATTTAATTCTTCTTTTTCTCTTTTTTCACGTAATTTAAGTTCTCTTTTTTGATTACGTACATCTTTCTTTTTTTGACTTGCAATTCGCATCGCAACAACTGAACTAGCAACTCCATTATAAATTAATACAAATGGAAAAATAAAACCATAAATAATTAATTTAATAAAACGATAAACAAGATATGAAATAGTTACAAATCCTATAAATACATGAACAATAAAATTAATAAATGTTTTATTTACAATTAAATATATTAAATAACATATAAATACAAAACCTTTAAGAATATATGCGACAAAGGAAATTGAAAAATTGGTGATTAGTTTTATCCCAAAAAAACCAACAAAGAATAAACCTAATGATATATATTTAATTAACTTTATTGGTAAGGATACTAATCTATATACCAAAATAAAAGGCATTAGTACAATTGGTTTATTCACAAGTAAAACACCACCAATCTCCTTCTTATTCTTTTTTTTCCATATACTACATAAATTATAACATAAAATAAAATTTTGTAAAACATTTTTTTTAAATTCATATAATAATCTAGGAAAGGAGTATTATAATGAATAATAACTACCCATTCCCATATATGAATTATTATCCATATATGACACCAATGATGAGACCAACATTATTTGGAGGATTAAGTCGTTTATTTAGAAGTGGTATTAATTGGTCTTCCCTTTTTAATAATACTCAAAGAACATTAAGTATCATTAATCAAGCAATTCCTGCTATAAAACAAGTAACACCAATTGTAAAGAATGCTAAAAC
>JAAYOI010000005.1 GCA_012520435.1 Mollicutes bacterium | reverse complement strand
CTTATCTTTCTACCAGTAATAATAATCCCATTACCATGATTATCAATCGAAGTTATGCTATGTATTTCGCCTAAATCAATAGCCGCCTCATTCTCGGATTGAATTAACTGTTTATTATCTTCCTCTATATATTTAATAGCTAACTTTAGTCCATTTTTATAAACCAATTCAATCTCTTTTATATTATCTGGTATAGTTTTTACATGACATTTTATACGAGGTTGTAATGTTTGTTTACCATCGACTATTATTAAGGGTCTAGCCAACGTAATTAAATGTTTTTCTTTATCTATTCTAATATTTTGATATGTATAACCTGTATTAAAATACTTCTTCTCTTTATATGGCAATTTAACTTTTTTACTATTTTTATGATTAGCCTTTATTGACCTAAACATAGCATCTCTGGCAGTAATATATTTTAATATCACAAAGTTAATACTATTTGCTAATATAATAGGAACCCTTTTCTTCATCATAAATTGTAGCTCTGATCTAGTTAAATATTTACCTGTTATTTTATTATGCTCTTTGTCTGATTTTACGCAAGCGTTCCATATTTGAGCGGAATATTTATTACATTGCATAAGATATTCGTAATCAGATTTATTACACTTTACTGGTACTATCAATGTTTTATATATAATATCACCTCCTGAAAAGCGAATAGATGATTGTTTTTATTGGGTTTTATATTATTTTTAATTGACAAAACTCAGGATAATACCCCTTCTGCCATACACAATGCATATACTCTATAGAATCCGTCTTACCATTGTCAGTAAAACTCAACCTCTTATTATGTACAAAAGCGTATTTAGGCATATGTGATTTCCATAAATCTTCTCTAAGTTTACCACCAAAATAATTCAATCTTAAAAGCATTATCACAAAACCATTATCTTTTACATCAATTAAAGCCTTATCTATAATATCTCTTGCAATATTAAATGGGGGATTAGTAATAATAGTTTGATAAATACCATCACATTTGTAATTTAAATAGTCACCCTTTGTAAATGCAAGACTATCTTCTCTAATATCCATTGTAATTATATTATTATTTCTAACTCCAATTTGTTTTAATGCTTCTGGATAAGACATTAAATGTTTAGAATCTCCACCCGCACAAGGGTCAAGAACTTTACCATTAAAGGCATTTGGCTCATGTTTAATAAACTCATTAAGAAATTCCACTATTGTATGTATTGGAGTCACATAATAATCTGCAATATGTAACTTTCTTGAATTTGATCTGTTTGTACTACTCATATTAAACCTTTCTTAAATTTTATATTATCAACATATTCCTTTTTGATTTCTGTAGCTATCCATCGTCTATTATTATTAATACAAGCTTTAATTTCACTTCCACTACCAGCAAAAGGTATATATACTAAGTCATTTGGATTACTAGAAGCATTTATTATTCTTTCTGCAAGTTTTAAAGGTTTCTGAGTTTTATGAATTCTTTTTTCTGCGTAAAAATCTATATCGTCCCATACATCTGTAATACCCATTTGTGGAT
>JAAYOI010000037.1 GCA_012520435.1 Mollicutes bacterium | reverse complement strand
TTAAAAAATTTCATATTTTCCCCTTTCTTATTATCATATATTAGCAATCAAAATATATCAGAATTTATGATGTATGTCAACGTTCGATTACTTTCGACTCTAAAAAATGGCATTTTTAATGCCATTTATTTAACCACAATATTAACTAACTTTTTAGGAATGGTTATTACTTTAACAATTTCTTTTCCTTCAAGATATTTTTTAACATTATCGATTTCCATTGCTAGTTTTTGCATTTCTTCTTCGCTAGTGGTGGTTGCTACTGCTATTTTACCTCTTACTTTACCATTAACTTGAACAACCATTTCAAAATTTTCTTCTACTATTCTAGATTCATCAAAAGTTGGCCATGCACTTTCACATAATGGTTTACCTAACTTATTAATTTCATTTATTTCTTCAGTTATATGTGGTGCAAATGGATTTAAAAGAAGTAATAAAATGCGCATATCATCTTTCGTAATACTATCCATTTCATCATATTCATTAGTCATTATCATTAAAGCTGATACGGCTGTATTATATTTCATGTTTTCAATATCAAATGTTACTTTCTTAATTGTTTTATGAACTAAAGCTTCATTTGAATAACCTTCTTTATCTATCATTTTTTCTTGAAGACGCCATACACGGTCAAGGAATTTTTTACAACCTTTTAAACCATTAATACTCCATGCTGCATCCTTTTCATAATCACCAATAAACATTTCATAAACTCTTAAGGCATCGGCTCCCATATCTTCAACAATTTCATTAGGATTAACAATATTACCTTTACTTTTGCTCATTTTTTCGCCATCTTCACCTAAAATCATACCATGAGCCGTTCTAATTTTGAATGGTTCTTTATTAGGAACTAAACCAATATTGTAAAAGAATTGATTCCAAAAACGACCATACAAAAGATGTCTTGTTGCATGTTCCATACCACCATTATACCAATCTACTTGCCCCCAATATTTTAAAGCATCCCAAGATACAAATTCTTTATCATTTTTAGGATCCATGTATCTTAACCAATACCAAGATGAACCTGCCCAGTTTGGCATTGTATCTGTTTCTCTTTTAGCTGGTTTACCACACTTTGGACAAGTAGTATTAACAAATTCTTCGATTAAAGCAAGTGGACTTTCGCCTGTAGCAGTTGGTTCATATTGAACAACATCTGGAAGTTCAACTGGTAAATCTTTTTCTGGTACTGGTACCCATCCACAATATTCGCAATAAATCATTGGGATTGGTTCACCCCAGAAACGTTGACGAGAGAAAACCCAATCTTGAAGACGATAATTAACTTCCCTTGTACCTATTCCTTTTTCTTCAAAATAATCATTCATCTTTTTAATAGCTTCTTCCTTATTATCAATACCATTTAAAATACCAGAATTAACCATTATTCCATCGCCAATATAAGCCTCTTTACTGATGTCTCCACCCTTTATTACCTCAATAATAGGAATATTAAATTTTTTGGCAAATTCATAATCACGATCATCATGAGCAGGAACTGCCATAATAGCTCCTGTTCCATAATTCATTAAAACATAATCACTAGTCCAAATTTGTATTTCTTCATTATTAACTGGATTAATAGCTAGAATTCCTTCTAATTTTACACCTGTTTTTTCTTTGATTAATTCAGAACGTTCAAATTCACTTTTTTCTTTAGCTTTTTCACGATATTTTAAAACTTCATCTATATTTTTAATTTTATCTTTAAATTTATCAATTAATGGATGTTCTGGTGCAACTACCATAAAAGTTACTCCATATAAAGTATCAGGACGAGTAGTGAAAACTTTTAAATATTCATTACTATCTTTAATTTTAAAATTAACTTCAGAGCCTTCACTTTTCCCTATCCAATTAATTTGCGCAATTTTAATTCTTTCTTGAAATTCTGTATCCTTTAATCCATCTAATAATTGTTCAGCATAATCACTCATACGAAGCATCCATTGTTCTTTTTCCTTTTGAACAACTTTGGTTCCACATCTTTCACATACCCCACCAGCTGCATCTTCATTAGATAATCCAACCTTACATTCTGGACACCAATTAATCGGTTTCTTAGCTTTATAAGCAAGCCCATGTTCATAAAATTTTAAAAATTGCCATTGTGTCCATTTATAATATTCAGGATCAGTTGTTGAAAATTCACGACTCCAATCAAAAGAAATACCTAATGACTTAATTTGCGATTTAAAAGTTTTAATATTTTCTTCAACAGCTTTTTTAGGATGAATTTTATTTTTTATTGCGTATTGTTCAGCTGGTTGACCAAAAGCATCCCAACCCATTGGGAATAATACATTATATCCTTCCATTCTTTTTTTGCGGGCTAAAGTATCTAAAGCTGTATAACTTCGAACATGACCAACATGTAATCCCGAACCAGATGGATAAGGAAATTCAACTAAAATATAATATTTTGGTTTATCACTATTATTTTTAGCTTCAAAAGTTTTATTTTCATTCCAATATTTTTGCCATTTCTTATCGATTTTTGAAAAATTATACATGATATCACTTCTTTCTATATTTTTTTTGATAATATTTACCAATAAAGTTATAAACTATTAAAATCATTGGTATCAAAACAATAAAACCAACTACTGTTTTTAATAAAAAATTATCAATAAAATGAACAATTGCAAGAGTATTCGCAATAATAAAAGCATTACTTAAAGCACATACATGAGATAATTTATTGATACCTATTTTTTCAATATCTAGTTTATATTTTGTTTTTAGGAATGTTATTTCGGTACTCTTTTTATAACTATTAAGTTTTTTTTCTTTTAAAATAACAAAAAAGAAATATAATAGATAAACTATTAAAAAAGTTAATAAATAAACTATTAATTCTTTCATTAATATACCTCCTTAACAAAAAAAATATTATAAAGTTAAGGACGGATAATCCGCGGTACCACCTTAATTCATAATATTTTTTATGCTCTCATTTGATAACGCCAAATTGGCGGCATGAAAAGGGTGCAAACTCGGAAGCGAGTTCATAACGTAATATTGAAAGTTCACACCAACCACTTTCTCTCTTTAAAATATTATCGTTATTACTACTCTTCGTCAACGTTTTTTAATATTTAATTTAATATACTCATATTATATTATACTTGTTCTACATATTCAAGTAATTTTAGGAATAATTTAACAAATTTCTTTTCTAATCCCTTTTTACCTAATTTACGAACCGCAATTCTTTTCTTTTTAATAGATAAATCATTAAATATAACGGCATCTATTTTTTCTTTCATTTCGGTTTCAATTGGTAAATCAGAAATAATACTTTCAATATCTTCATTGATTAAACGAACAGCATCTATTTCAATATTTTTCCCTTTACAATTAAGCGTTAATTGACCAATTGTTGAAACATCTTTAACTTCGACAATAAAATCAGGTCCATCCGTATATATTGTATATTCAATAGGTTCTTCATTAAAATAAGCAACAACTTCTTTAGCTTTCTTAGTATTGCGAAAACGGAATTTATAGTTACGACGAGCTGGAACAATTCCGCTTTTTCCCTCAATAGCACGTACAATAACCGTATAATTATTTGGTAAATAATTGTATTCAATATGGGTTAATAAATAAAAACCTTTTTTATATAAATTACTTATACCATCATCTTCATATAACTTATATAGATTACTTTTCCCTGGAAAAATATGAAATTCCACATTTTTAGGTGGTGTTGTATCATTAATATTATCATTATCACCTAATGGAATTATCGAACCTGCTTTCGCAAACACTGGATAATCTTCATCTTTAAAGAAAGATACATAAGAACGTCCCCCAGGAAATTTTTTACCTGTTACAAAATCATACCAAATACCATCTGGCATAAAGAATTTATGAATAACCCGATTCATAACAAGTTCTTTTTTATCGATAATAGGCGCCACAAAAAACTCACTACCTAAAAAATATTCATTACGATATCTTACATCATCATACATTTCAGGATATTTATAATAAATCGGTCTAATTAAAGGAATACCAGTTGTATGATATTTATATGCTTCGGCATAAAGATATGGTATTAAACGATGACGCAAGGTAAGATATTTCTTAACAATTTGATATGTTTTAATTTCCCAACGCCATGGTTCTCTTTTATAATATTTTCCTTTTTCTGCACCAAATTTTAAAATAGGACTAAATACTCCTAATTGGACAAAGCGAGTATATAATTCATTATCTTCAATACCTTTATGAAAACCACCAATATCATGACTCCACCAAGAAACACCAATATTAGCTGCATTGGCATTATGAAAAGGAATTAATTTTAAAGTGTCCCAACCAACAATTGTTTTTCCTGAGTATAAAATCGGATAACGATGAGCACCAACACCACCATTTTTGGCTAAAACCATTGGACGTCTTTTATAATTACGCATCATATCATAAAAATGATAATGTTTTAAAATGCCTAAATCTTTATCCCTTTTAGAATCAATATCAAGCCAAAAGAAATCAACTCCTAAAACATCTAAAGGATGAATTAATATTTTTAAATATACATCTAAAAATCTAGGATTTAAAACATTATAAGGAATTATTCCTTTTTCATTAGCCTCAAGATATTTTTTAGTTTCTTCATAATATTCCTCAAAAGGATATATTCCTTCAGTTGGATCAATACTTAAACCTATTCTAATACCTTTGCTATGAAGATATTCAATCATATCATAAGGTGCCTTAAAATAATCTTTATTAAAAGTAAATCCCGTATTTAATTTATCATTGTTTTCATGTTTATGAATATGCCAATCTTTATTTAAAACTAATACTGATAAAGGAATTTCTTGTCTTTCAAATTCATCAATCAATTGTTTTAATTTTAAATCATTATAATCTTCATTACGACTCCACCAATTTCCTAAAGCATAACGTGGTATTAAAGCAGAACTACCTGTTAATTTAAAATAATCTTTTAAACATAAATCATAATCATTAAAATACATAAAAAGATATATATCTATTCCTTTATTTTCTTTTTCAACTAACATTCCATTTTCTTCAAAAACTTTACTATTAGAATCATCAATACTAGCAAACCCATCTAAAGAAAATAAAGCTTTTTTAAATTTTACTTTGCCTTTATCATTAACTAAATTAGTACTAGGAGCACCATAATTACGAATTTCGGGATGTCCATAATACCAATAACGATCACTATTTAATAATTGTATTTTTAAATTGGTAGCTGGATTAAGTTTACCACCATAAAACTTTCTTTCTTTAACATAATTTAATTTAAAATATTTAGTTGTTATTTCTAAATATTTATCATCTTGTTTTATTTCAAAATTAGGCTTTTCAAAATTACGAAACCAAACTAGTTCCGTTGGGCAATCTTCAAATAAACCATCGGCATTATATTCAAGACGAATTAGGCGTTCAGTCATAATGGTAAAACGAAATTTTTTACCTTGAATAACACTTTGTTCATTAACTTTTGCTTTTTCATAATCTATTTTAAAGTGTTCGCCTAAATTGTACATTTTCTCACCCCTTTTCTATTCTTTTTTTTATTCTATAATTCTTCTATTTTCATAAAATTAGTATGTTTAACTTCTTTAAATGGATATCCTCCTGTAATAATTATTTTATCTCCTTTTTCAACATCTAAAAGAGAAAGTGCTACTTCTTTAGATTTATTAATAATCTTATCAAAAGAATTTAATTCATCGATTAATAGCGGATATACTCCGTAGTGTAGGGCTAGACTTTTAACTGTATTAATATTAGGGCTTACCGCTATAATAGGACAAGTAGGACGAAAACGACTCATTTTACGAGCTGTGTAACCACTTACTGTTGGTACTACAATCGCTTTGCATTTTAAACGACTAGCACATTCCGCTACACTATAAGCAATACAACCAGTAATATCTTGTTTTTCCGTACGCATTGCTTTATCTAATATTTCTAAATAATTATAATCAACTTCTGCTGATGCGATAATACGTTCCATGATATTTAATGCTTCAGTTGGATGTTTACCAATCGTTGTTTCATCACTTAACATAACCGCATCTGTACCATCTAATACCGCATTGGCGACATCACTAACTTCAGCTCGTGTTGGACGATTCGCACTTTCCATAGAAGCAAGCATTTCAGTTGCAACAATACTTATTTTTCCCATATTATGACATTTACTAATAATTGCTTTTTGAATACCAGGTACTCTTTCCATTGGAATTTCAACACCTAAATCTCCACGAGCAACCATTACACCATCACTAACTTTGATAATATCATCAATATCTTCGATGGCTGCTTCATTTTCTATTTTCGCAATTATATTTGTATGATCATTACCTAAATCAATTAACAAATCATTAACTTCTAAAATATCATCACGATGAGAAATAAATGATAATGCTAGAAAATCGATACCCATTTTACTTGCAAAGATAATATCTTCTTTATCTTTTTTACTTAAAAAAGGCATTTTTAAACAAGTACCTGGAGCATTTAACCCTTTACCATCTTCAATAAATCCTTCAACTTTTATTTCACACAATATATAATCTTCACCTTTATCTATAACCTCTAATTCAATACGTCCATCATCCAATTTAATAATTGTATTATATTTAACATCATTGATAAGTCCTGGATAATTAACTGAAAATTTAGTACAATCACCAAGTACTTCTTCCATATAAATTCTAATTTTATCACCTTTTTTAAAATAAGCACTGCCACCAGTAAAACGTCCAATTCTAACACATGGCCCAACTGTATCCATCATAATTGCCACATGAGTACCTAATTCTTCATTTAATTCATTAATTTTGGTAATAATATCCGTACAAAATTTATAATCAGCATGACTTAAGTTAAGGCGAGCAACATCCATACCATTAAGAATTAATTCTTTAATTATTTCTTTATCCGCGGTAGCAGGACCTATGGTTGCAATTATTTTAGTCTTATTCATCTACTATCACCATCATAATTATATCATTTTTTTTTTAAATTTAAAAATGTTTTTTTAAAAAAATAAAAAAGACATAAATAACTTTGTATTTATGTCTAAATTTCTTTATATCCAAACACCAAAAGCAATAGCCATCATACTTAAAATGAGTCCAATTACCCAAAACATTTTAACAATATCACTTTCAGCCCAACCTAATTTTTCAAAATGATGATGCAATGGTGTCATTAAAAATACTTTTTTACCACGATATCTTAATGATAACATTTGAATAATACATACTAAAGTTTCTACAACAAAAACACCAGCGACAACAATTAAAGTTATTTCATGATTAGTTAAAATCGCAACACTAGCTAAAGTTGCACCCAAAGAAAGGGATCCTGTATCTCCCATAAATACTTTCGCAGGATGCGAATTATAAACTAAAAAGCCAAATAATGAACCCACTAAAACAAAACAAAAAATCGCAATATCTTCATAACCTAAAGTCCATCTTGCATTCCAACTAATAAGACCAAAAGCAAGGAAGGCAATCGCGGACAGGCCACCTGCCAAACCATCTAAACCATCAGTTATATTTACAGCATTACTACTTGCTACTAAAACAAATAAAAGGAATATTCCATAAAACCAACCTAAATCAATTTTAATATTTAAAGTATGAATATCAACAATCGGTTCATTACCACTTTTCATAAAAATAAAGAAAAAAACTAAAGCAATTAATAATTGTCCAAATAATTTTTGGATTTCCGTTAAACCTTTATTATTTTTTCTTTTTATAATTAAATAATCATCAATAAATCCTAAGGTCGCATAAGATACAAATACAAATAAAACAATAAATAAATTTTCCGAAAATTCTATTTTTCCCATTATCAACAATAATATTATTGTTAATAAAGTTGGAACAATAAAGATCAAACCACCCATGGTTGGTGTTCCTTCTTTTTTCTTATGCTTTTTTTCTAAAAAGATACTTACTCGTTGTGATACATTAAATCTTTTTAATAGAGGAATTAAAATAAGTCCAAATATAACGGCCATTATAAATCCTATCATCATCGCTAGTACAGCTTTTGCTAAGATTAACACACCATCATCATCTCCTAATTATGTTTAACACTTTTTCTTTATCATCAAAATCAATTTTTTTATCGCCAATTATTTGATATGTTTCGTGACCTTTTCCAAGTATTAATAGTATATCATTTTCTTTTAACATTTGTATACCTTTTTTGATTGCTTCTTCACGATTTTCTTCAATTTCATAGTTAAAATTGTCAAGTCCTTGTAACATATCATTAATAATATCCATTGGTTTTTCAAAGCGAGGATTATCACTAGTAAAAATTGCTTTAGTTGACAATTCGGTTGCAATCCTAGCCATTTCTGGTCTTTTAGTTTTATCACGATTACCACCACAACCAACGATAGTATAAATATTATTATGTTTCATTTCCTTAGCAGCCATAATTACATTCTTAACCGCATCCGGTGTATGAGCATAATCAACAATAATACGATTGGTTCCATAAAAAACTGTATCCATTCTACCTTTTGGTGCATCAAGCTCACTAACCATCTTGTTAATTTGTTTATAACTAAATCCTAGATCTTTCAAAACAATGATAATTATTAACATATTATAAACATTATATGCTCCCAATAATTTCATCTCATAAGTTTCTGCTTGTTCCTTATTTTTTATTTTAAAAGTTGTTTTTTCACCATCCATATTATATTCTAAAATTTGATAATCACTTTTTTTTGCTCCATAACTAATATTATTATTTTCTTTTAATAAAAAATAATGATTATATTTATCGTCAATATTAACAATTGCTTTACCATCTTTTTTTAATTTCTTAAATAAAAGTTGTTTGGCTAAAGCATAATTTTCAATTGTTCCATGATAATCTAAATGATCTTTAGTAAAATTACTAAATATTGTATAATCAAATTCTAAACCTTCTACTCGCTGCATTGAAAGTGCTTGACTACTAACTTCCATAACAACACATTTACATCCATTTTCTTTACATTCTATTAACAATTCATATAATTCTAGAATATCAGGAGTAGTATTACTTAAATCTCTTATTTTTTCATCAATATAAAATCCCAAAGTACCAATATAACCACATTTTATTCCCAATTTATTAAGAGTTTTATGAGTTAAAAAGCAAGTAGTTGTTTTGCCATTAGTACCTGTCATCCCAATTAATCTTAAATCTTCAATTTCAGGATAATAATTATCTTTCAAATATTTAATTAAATATTCACGAGTATTAGGAACTACTAATGTGTCAACATCATATATTCCTTTTTCCACAATAACTTGACTAGCACCATTTTTAATCGCATCTTCTACATATTTATGCCCATCATTATTAATTGTTTTTAAAGCAATAAAAATATCTCCTTTTTTAACTTTCCTAGAATCATCTTTAATATTCATAAAAACACCTCTCACATCAATATTCTATGAAGGTATATTAAAATGTGTTATCTTAATTATAATTAAGATATTCAATAACTGTTTGATAATCATTAAAAGGAATTTTCTTATCTTTTACAATCATAAATTCTTCATGTCCTTTTCCTAAAATTATTAATACATCATTTCCTTTTAATAAATTAATTCCTCTAACAATTGCTTCTTTACGATCTAGTATAACTTCATAATTATTTCTCTTTAAATTAGTTATCATATCACTAATAATT
Organism: Mollicutes bacterium; assembly: GCA_012520435.1. Lineage (GTDB taxonomy): Bacteria > Bacillota_I > Bacilli_A > RF39 > UBA660 > JAAYOI01. Next base: position 21,542 of record JAAYOI010000037.1, on the reverse strand, counting down.
TGAGCTGGATCTTCATTATGAGGATCATCATTAGTCAAAATCACATATTTAGCTAAACTAGTAGCAATATCTGTCATTATTGGTCTTTTAGTTCGATCTCTATCACCCGTACAACCAAAAACAACATAAATATCACCTGTTGTAATTTCTTTGATTGTGGTTAAAACATTTTGCATTGCATCTGGTGTATGAGCATAATCAATAATAATACTATTACTTTCATATTTTATCATCTGCATACGCCCAGGTGGAGCATATAATGATGGTAATATTTCATCAATTAATTCCTCTTTAATTCCAATATCTCTTAAAATAATAAGAACGATTAATAAATTATAAACATTATATTTACCAATTAAAGTTGTTACAACTTGATGAACATTATTTTGATAACGATATTTAAAAACCGTTCCTAGATTATTCATGTGATAATCAATGACTTGATAATCTCCACCACCAAAACCATATGTAATATTATTATTTTTTTCTAATAAAAAGTAATTTTTATATTCATTATCATAATTAACTATAGCCTTACCTTTTTTCTTTAATTTTTTGAATAAGAGTTGCTTAGCAAAAGCATAATTTTCCATTGTTATATGAAAATCTAAATGATCTTGGGTTAAATTGGTAATAGCTACATAATCAAATAAAAAACCTTCTACTCTATTATAACTTAACCCTTGACTACTAATTTCAAAAATCATATATTCACAATTTTTTTCATAAGCATCTAACATCATACTATAAAGGTCGCATACGTCACAAGTTGTATTATCTAAATTATTAATTTTTTCTTCTATATAAAAACCTAAAGTCCCAGCATAGGCACATTTAAAACCTAACATATTTAAAGCTCTATATAAAAGAAAAGCGGTTGTGGTTTTGCCATTAGTTCCAGTTATACCAATTATTTTCATCTTTTTTAGATATTGATTATAATTTTCTTTTAAATAATTAATTAAATATTTTCTTGTATTAGGAACAATAATTGTTTCAACTGAATAACTTCCTTCTTCGGCAATAATTTTGGTTGCTCCATTAGCAATTGCTTCTTCTATATAATTATGACCATCACCATCAACACCTCTTAAAGCAACAAAAGTATCGCCTAGTATAACTTTTCTTGAATCAGCTTTAATATCAATCATATGTCACTCCCTTACAGATATTATTTTACTATATTAAAACAGTATTTACAAGATAAAAAAAGTAAACAGCAAGATTACTGTTTGTTTTCTTTAAATATTAATTTAACACTTAATTACCACTTTTAAATAAATATACTTTACTACTATTTTCACTCTTTTTTTCTAAGTATTTATCATACAACTTACTCATTTTATTTCTCAATTCTTTTAACAATTTTTTTTAAAAAATTGGTCCTTTAAAGGGATTTACCCCTTTAAAGGACTTTCTCAACCATAATTTCCTTTTCTTTCTTTTATTTATTTTGTTTCCGTTTTTTATTTATCATTTAACCTTAGGTCAAATGAAGGGTCACTTGCCTTTGGCAAGTGAAAGTTGAAGCCTTCGCACTGTTGTGCTCGGCGGTTTATTGTCCCAAAACGCAACGAACTGAGTAGCCGTAAGTCCACGACGAACCCGTATCACGGCCAACACTGGCTTTTACTGAATATTTGCTCATGAAGCGCCTCCAAGCACTGGAGTCATCAGACGAGGAACTCCACCAGTCACCGATCCAGCCCACAACGAAAAGAGAACCCAAAGCGCCACGGTAACCAGTGGGCAAAGCGTTAAATCCTGATATCCCACAATCTGTAGAACTATCACACCAATCTGCTTCTACATCCTTTAATTTATCCCCTTCATTGGTTCCACGGTGACCTTCAGCATCTGCTTCTATCTGACTCATTCCTAATTCCATTTCTAATTCTTTCCACTCATCATCAGTTGGTATGTGCCATCCACTAGGACATAACCCCTGTGTACCTTCTTCAGGTGTGTCTCCTTCTCCATCCCAATCCATTACTGCTGCCCATTGATAATGCATACCTGGAAATGATGAATCAACTATTGTTCCTTCCTCATTTCCATTTAAACGACAACCATTTCCATCCCAATCAGTACTTCCACAATCATACATTAGATCCTCAGCCATCCAACATTGATCACCTATTTGAACTGTTTCATACCCTTTACCATCTCTTGAATCAACTAAAATTTCTCCACATGGAAAAGGTATTATACATTCTTCTATTGGTTTTTCTGATATAATTACTTCACTATTACTATATCCTTTTTCAGCACAATATTTTCCATCATGTATCGCAAGTCCTATTTCACCATCACTTTTAATTCTAATTTGTCCATTTTTGAGTTTCGTTCCCTTATATTCTAATTTCTTACCATCTACACTTGATTCTTCTACTCCGTCAGTATAGATAAATATTACTTCTTCATTATTTCCTTCTAATACACCATTTGCATAACTTAATTCGGCTGCTTCTATTATTCCATATGCCGTATTTTAAATGCTCCCTTTTTAGCATCCTCAATCACATTTAATATTAATGGGACTGATATTAATGCGATGCTTGCTAAAATTATTATAACTGCTAATAATTCAATTAATGTAAATCCTTTTTTCATTATACATTTACCACCTTTACTATTTGTAACCATATTATATCACGAGTTTTGAATAACTGTCTACCCCCCCCGAAAAAATATCATTTTTTACATTTTTATACATAAAAACCTATAAGGGTTAACACTTCTTTTAAAGTTTCCTTATAGGTTTTGTTTAGTAATTTATTATCATTAATTCTTTGTTTATTTGTCCATGATTACTAATTTATCTTTTTCCACATTAATAACGATTGTAGTATTATATTTTATCTCATCATTGATAATTACACTAGCTATTAACGTTTCAAGATTGCGACTAACAAATCTTTTAATAGGACGAGCTCCATATTTTTCATCATATGATGATTCAATAATATATTCTTTAGCTTCTTTAGTTAATTCTATTTTTATTTTTTTATCACTTAATCTTTTTTCAATATCTTTAATAATTTTATCTAAAATATCATAGACAACTTCTTTTGTTAATGATTTAAAAATAATAATTTCATCAATACGATTAATAAATTCTGGTCTAAATGTTTTTCTTAATTCATTCATTACTAATTCATCACTATTAGGAACATTTTCTAAAATATATTCACTACCTAAATTAGATGTCATAATAATAATCGTATTTTTAAAATCAACTGTTCTTCCTTGTGAATCAGTAATTCGTCCATCATCTAAAATTTGTAACAAGATATTAAAGACATCACGATGCGCTTTTTCAATTTCATCAAATAAAACAATACTATATGGATTTCTTCTTACCGCTTCGGTTAATTGACCACCTTCATCATATCCAACATATCCTGGAGGCGCACCAATTAAACGTGATACATTAAAACTTTCCATATATTCACTCATATCAATTCTAATCATATGTTTTTCATCATCAAAAAGTTCGTATGCTAAAGTACGAGCTACTTCGGTTTTACCAACTCCCGTTGGACCTAAAAAGATAAATGAACCAATTGGACGATTAGGATCTTTAATACCTGCTCTAGCACGTATAATAGCTTCGCTAACTAATTTTAAAACTTCATCTTGACCCTTTACCCTTTTTTTCATATTATTTTCTAAATTAATTAATTTTTCTCTTTCGCCACCAACTAATTTATAAACTGGAATATTTGTCCATTTAGAAATAATTGAGGCAATAGCTTCTTCGTCAACTGTATCGCTTAATATTTTGGATTTATCTAAGGCTCTTAACTCTTCTAATTCTTTTTCTAATTTAGGTATTTCACCATGACGTAATTTCGCAGCTGTTTCTAAATCATAATTATTTTCAGCTTGTTCTAATTTAAACTTTAATGATTCGAGTTCTTCTTTCTTTTTATTTATTTTTTCATTAATACTTTTTTCTTCTTCCCAATCACGACGTAATTTATCTTCTTCTTTTTTTAAGATGGCAATCTTATCTTTTAATTCTAAAACTCTTTTTCTAGATATTTCATCAGTATCATTTTTAAGTGCTTCTTTTTCAATTTCTAATTGCATTATCTTTCTTGTTAAAGTATCTAATTGAACAGGAACTGAATTCATTTGTACTTTTATAGTAGCACATGCTTCATCAACTAAATCAATAGCTTTATCTGGTAAAAAACGATCCGTTATATAACGATTAGATAATTGAGCAGCGGCAACTAAAGCATTATCTTTAATATTGACACCATGATATACTTCAAAACGATGCTTTAATCCTCTTAAAATGGTAATGGTGTCTATAACCGTTGGTTCCTTAACCATTACTTTTTGGAACCTACGTTCAAGTGCTCCATCTTTTTCAATATATTTACGATATTCATTTAAAGTAGTAGCCCCAATACAATGGATTTCACCACGAGCTAGCATAGGTTTTAACATATTTCCAGCATCCATTGCCCCTTCGATAGCCCCAGCTCCTACAATCATATGAATTTCATCGATAAACATAATTATTTGTCCTTCAGAGTCCTTTATTTCTTTTAAAACCGCTTTTAATCTTTCTTCGAATTCACCACGATATTTAGCACCCGCAATTAAAGCCCCCATATCAAGTTCCCAAATCGTTTTATCTTTTAAACTATTGGGAACATCACCTTTAACAATACGTTGAGCAAGACCTTCGACAATGGCTGTTTTTCCAACCCCTGGTTCCCCTATTAAAACCGGATTATTCTTAGTTTTTCTTGATAAAATACGAGTAATACTACGTATTTCTTCATCACGTCCAATAACCGGATCTATTTTCCCTTCACGTACACTTTTAACAATATCCCTACCATATTTTTCTAAAACATTTTCTAAATTTTCTTGATAAGGATTTTGATTCATATGAATTCTCCTTTCTAATGCACCTAATTATATTATACCATAAAAATTAGCACTCGTCAAAATGGAGTGCTAGAAAATTATAGATGTTTTTTGTCAATTTTTTCTTTATTTAAACGTTCATCAATATCTAATTCAATAATAGAATCACAAATTTTATAATAGTAAAATCTTTTTATTAAAGAAAGTTCTCCCATTCTAATGGCCATATCCATAGCTTTGATATATTCATCTTTTTCTTTCTTTTTAACATAAGTCGGTGGCAAATTAATCCTTTTAAATAAAACATTTAAAAGTGCTCGACAAGTTCTACCATTGCCATCGGGAAAAGGATGAATTTTAATTAATTTTACTTTTAATTCAACACATTTATCAATATATTCAATAATTTTGTCAACATCTTTAGTTTTATTAATTTCATCACCAAACTGTATTAATTTATCGTAAGCAGGATATAAATCAGCTATTTCTCTAGAAATCGATTCGGGATCAGAAGTAGGCACATCACTATGCGAAATAAAAGTTGGAGCATTTCTAAATTTCCCGCCATGTTCTTTATATGGAACTTTTGAATAAAGCAACTGATGTAAATAAATAAGAAGATATATATTTTTTATTTTTTCTGTTTTATTACTTTGAATATAATCATAAACTACGGCTAATCCTTGTCTTTCTAATTTATTATGCACATCTTCAATTTCATTTTCATTCCAAATATAATTTTTTTTAAAATTCTCAACAATTTGTGAAAAATCCAAATGACCATCAGTAGCATAATATAATTTTATTAAATTTTGCGGTATGAAATCATCTCTAGAATATAAAGTATTTGCTTTTTTTCTTTCTTTATATCTAACAAATAATAATTTGATTAATTTTTCAATAGAAATATCTTCTTTTGCAATAAAATCCAATAAATCCAGTTCCTTTTCAGCCATATATTTTCTTATCACCCCATATTCATTTAACTGTTTCATAATCCATATCAAGTATTTGATCTAATTTATCAATTACTCTAAATCCTTTCCCATTTAATTTTAAAGAAAAACGAACACCAATTCCACCTTCACTTTCCCATTCTCTTAAATTACCACTATAATCATCTATTAAAATAGCATCTTTACTTCTAACCATTTTTGTTTTTGATATAGCTTTAGGTACAGGAATAACAGTTATATCTTCTAAATATTTACGAATATATTTTACTTTTTGTACTGCTTCATCTAAAGAATTAACATGTGTTAAAATAGCTACATTAAATTTATTGCTTTCAAGAATTTTATGGATACAATTAATTCCATCATTAATTATTGGTGTTTCTTCTAATACTTTTTTCCAATCTAAACTGGCATAAAACTCTTTTGTCTTTTCTTCATCTTTATGATCGATTCCTAATTCAGCAAGCATTTTATAAGTTGTATTAATAGTATCTAAAATAACACCATCAAAATCAATATATAAATTTCTCATCATACCACCAATTTCATTATAGCATAATTAAAAAAACTTAATCAAATTTTTGATTAAGTTTCTTATTGTATCTTAAAAACATTAATCGATAAGCATTAATATTCGTATGCCGTATAAGTTTTACCATTATCTAATAAAACTTCAACACTTCGACAAGGGCCAGTAGTATAAAAGAAATCCAATACTTTAGTTGAAGTATTTACTTTTTATTTACCATTATATTAAAATAAACGACACAAAAAAGCAACTGTTTTGTTGCTTTTGGAAATAATTTGACATTTTATACATAAAAAGACCAATTATGGTCTATTTTAAAGCTTCTATTAACTCAGCTTTTTTCATTGTTGAATAACCTGTAATATTTTTTGATTTTGCTAGTTCACGAAGTTCAGCAACTGTTAATTTAGATAAATCTTTATTATCTTCTTTTACTTCTTTCTTAGTTTTTTCTTCTTTCTTTGGTTCTTCAACTTTAGCATCTTTAAAAGTCTTACCATCTAATGCATCTTTCGCAATTTCTACTAAATGTGTAAAACTTTTAGGACTATCAATTGCGATTTCTGCTAACATTTTACGGTTTACAGTTACTTCAGCTTTTCTTAAACCGTTAATAAACTTTGAATAACTAATATTATTATCACGGCATGCTGCATTAATTCTTGTAATCCATAATTTACGTAATTCTCTTTTTCTTTGTTTTCTATCACGATAAGCAAAACTTAAAGAACGCATTACTTGTTCTTTAGTTTTCTTATATAAACGATGCTTAGCGCCATAATATCCCTTAGCTTGTTTTATAACTTTCTTGCGACGAGCAACATGAACCGTACCACTTTTAACTCTTGGCATAATTTCCTCCTTCTCTCATTAGATTAAATTTTTTATTCTTCTTTTATCAGCATCACTTAAATTCGAACCTTTTCTTGCACGACGATTATAAGCGGCATTTTTCTTACCACTATTATGTCTCGCACCTGGTTTTCCTATTTTAATAGTTCCACCTGGACGTACTTTAAGTACTTTTGCAATTCCTTTATGTGTTTTTATCTTTGGCATATAATCCCTCCTATTTTTCTTTCTTCGGTGCAAGTATTAACGACATAAAACGACCATCCAAAACAGGTTTTTGTTCAATAACAGCTAAATGCGATAAGCTTTCCGCAAAGCGCATTAAAACTGCTTCACCTAATTCGGGATAAACCATTTCTCTTCCCTTAAAACGAACAGTAGCCTTTATTTTATGGCCCTTCTCTAAATATTGGGAAGATTGTCTGACTCGCGTACCAAAGTCGTGTTTGTCAATGGTAACAGATAAACGGTATTCTTTCATATCAAGATTGCTTTCACGTTGCTTTTTAAAATTTTCTTTGGCTTTTTTCTTGTTTTCATATCTAAATTTGTTATAATCCATAATTTTACACACTGGTGGTGTAGAATTAGAATTCATCAAAACAAGATCAAAACCAGCATAACTAGCTAACGTTAAAGCATCACTAAGTGGTTTAACACCTAATTGTTCACCATTAGGACCAATCACTAATACTTCTTCAGCGCGAATCTGTTCGTTAATAAGATATTCCCTGTCTTTACTTGCGATATTTTGACACCTCCACAAAAAAATGGATACATAGTATCCACCAAAAAACACCGATATATTATATCCAATACATATATAATAATCTGGCTGTTTACCCAAAACTTTAAGTAATCGGGTGAGAAGTGGATACTTCTGCTTTCCTTTTTTTAATTCCTATTTGATTATACATATATTTTATAGATTTGTCAACTGTATATTTACTTATTCATATATAGTTTATGCACGTGAATCATATTTTCCATCACTTGTTGAAACCACAATAACATCATTTTCATTAATAAATAATGGTACTTTAACTGTTAAACCAGTTTCAATAACAGCATCCTTCATGGCATTAGTAGCTGTATTACCACGAACAGCTGGTTCCGTTTTAATCACTTTATATTCTACTTTTTCAGGTAATTCAATACCTAACATTTCTCCTTCATAGAAAGTAAATTCCACATTTAATCCTTCTTTTAAATATACAACATCTTCACCAATTTGTTCTTTTGTAACTTCGATTTGTTCAAAAGTTTCCATATTCATAAAGTTATAAATATCTCCACTAGCATACAAAAATTGCATTTCCACTTTATTAATAATTGCTTTTTCAAACTTAGTCGAAGTATTAAAAGTATGTTCAGTAATAGAACCTGTTCTTAAATTTTTTAATTTGGCACGAACGAATGCTGCCCCTTTACCAGGTTTAACATGCAAAAAATCGATAACTTGATAAATATTACCTTCATAACCAATAGTCATTCCATTTTTTATATCATTAACATTTATCATCGTATCATTCCTTTCAATTGTGAGGAACCCCTATTTTATTTCTTTTCCTTATGAACCGTTTTAGCTTTACACCTTGGACAAAATTTATTTATTTCTAAACGATCAGGTGTATTCTTTTTATTTTTTTCAGTACGATAATTTTCTTCTTTACAAACAGTACATTGAAGCGTTATTCTTTCACGAGCTTCTCCTTTTTTTGCCATCTAGTTTCCCTCCTTCTTAATGCATACGGTAATATTATAACAAATTATTTATAAATTTCAAAGAATTTTTTAGCAACTTGATTAGTTATTCGTCTATTGACACTTGTTTGATAACTACTCCTATTTTCATAATGTGATACATCAGGCGATACTACTGTAAAAGTTACAATTGGATTATCATATGGTGCATATCCTACAAAAGTATTAGAAATAGTTTCTTTATCAATATATCCATCACCATCACTATCAATAAAACTTTGACTGGTTCCTGTTTTGCCAGCTGGTTTTGCATTTGGCGGTAATATATTATATCCTGTTCCACCTGGCATTAATACTTGCCTAAAACCTTCCTTAACACGTTCTAAATATTCATTCTTAGTATTAACTTTATTTAGTACTTTAGGTTGCACCGTTAAAATCAAATTAGTTAAATCTTTACCACTTGAATCATATACTGCTTTAAGCAAATGTGGTTGTACTCGATATCCGCCATTAGCAATCGTACCAATATATTGTGATAATTGAATTGGTGTATAAGTATCATATTGACCGATCGCAAAATCGAGTAAGTGACCAGCTAAAGTACTACTTCCTTTATATCCCAAACTTTCAACGGGAAGATCTATTCTGGTTTTAACTCCTAATCCAAATTCCGCAAAAGTATTACGATAAATATCAAAAGCTTTGGTGTCAATACTTAATGGTTGATTATAACGATAATTACCTTTACCTACTTTAATTGCAGTATTGAATTGATAAGTATTTGATGAATATTTTAAGGCTGTAAGATCATTAAGTGTTCCTAAATATTTCCATGAACATTTAAGTGGTGTTTGCGCAATCTTAATACAAGCATCGTTTCTAACTTCTCCTATTTTTAAAGCACCTGTATTATAACCAACAATATGAGAAGCTCCTTTTATAGTTGAACCAACAACCACTGGTGAAGTAACTATACCAGGTGTATAATCATAAATCTTATAATCTTTACCATCTATAATAATTTGTTTACCGGCCATCGCTAAAATTTCACCCGTATTTGGTTCGGCAATAATAACAAAAGAACGATTATAATATTCAGTATTAGGTTCTTTCTTTGTTTTTATTAATTCTTGCGTAATAATTTCTTCAACCGCTTTTTGTAATTCAATATCAATTGTTAAAACAATATCATTTCCTCTTTTCCCTTCTTTTAATAATTTATATTCACCATTACTTAAAACTTCATATTTATTTTTTTCGCCTCTTAAATATTCTTCATATTGATATTCTATATAACTAATTCCAACTCGATCATCTAAACTGTAGCCTTTGGCTAGATAATAATCTTTAAGTTCATAAGGTAGTCCACTTTCACTAGTACTAACACTTCCTAAAATAGTTCTAAAAACATTACCATAAGGATATACTCTTTCCCAATCTAATCTTGTATTAAAACCTTTTAATAAATGCGCATTTTCAGAAATAAGCGCATACTCTTCATCGGTAATATTTTCTTTTTTTATTATTTTTTCAGCATAAGAATATCCTTTATTCATCAAATAATAAATATAAGCAGCTTCTATATCTTTATCAGTAAATTCTTTTAAATCTTCATCTGTTATTCTTTCTAATTTTAACTTGTTAATATCATCAAGCGTTAATTTACGTTCTTTTAATTTACGCCATTCTTCATCTTTAATTTTTTTATTACCTAATTCAGGATTTTGTTTAAGCCAAAAATCTTTAATAGTATTTTTACCAATGTTTTTATAGTTAACATCAATCATCTCACCAACTTGATAAGCAAGTTCAATTTCTTCTTTAGTAGTTATACCAGCTTCTTTTTTATAATAAATAATTTTAACAGGTTTATTATCAACAATTAAACGATGATTGCGATCATAAATTCGTCCTCTAGGAGCACTACTACCTTCAATAATTCTTTTACTTAAAGTTTGTACTCTTCTTACATAATATTCATTTTGAATAATTTGAACAAAAAAAAGATTAAGCGCTAGTCCACAAATAATAAAGATAATTATACCAATTAAAATTGCATACCTTTTTTCAATTGTTTCTTTGATATTTTTATATTTTTTATAATAACTATATTTAACATTGGTAACATTAGTCTTTCTACATTTTTTATATTTATAATTATTTTTCTTTTTCATATAACTTATTTATCATATCAAAGTCAACAATTTGAAAAAAGTTAGAGATATATTGATCACGTCTATTTTGATAATCTAAATAATAAGCATGTTCCCATAAATCTAAAGCCATAATCGGTTTTAAGCCATAAAGATAAGGTGTTTCTTGATTAGAAGTATTAATTATTTCTAATTTACCTTCACCATTAATTACTAAGAATGTCCATCCTGATCCAACTACTAATCCCGCTTGTTTCATAAATTCTTCTTTAAAATTTTCAAAACTACCAAATTCTTTATCAATTGCTTCTTTTATTGTTCCAACTGGTATATTCTTATTACCAGGACCAATACTATTCCAATATAAATTATGATTTAATACACCACCTGCATTATACAATATTTGACCTCTAATATTAATTGGAAATTCATCAATATGATTTATTAATTCTTCTAAAGAATAACGATAATCATAATTAACCGAATTTAAAAAATTATTTAATTTGTCTAAATACCCTTGATGATGACGATGATAATGAATATCTACTGTTCTTTCACTAATATAAGGTTCTAAGGCATTTAGTGCATATCTTAGTGGTGGTAATTCATACATAATATCATCCTTTCATTTATATTTTATTTTTATAGTTAAACATTATTCTAAAATTATAACATATAATATTTTGAGGTGAAGAAATGAATGAACTTTTAATTAAACAATATATTAATCGTTTAACTCATCAAGATATTGATGCATTTGCAAAACAATATGGTTTAGTTTTAAAAGAAAATGAAATTGAAATCATTTATGATTGTATTAAAAATAATTGGCGGACTATATTATATGGAAATCCAAGAAATGTTTTAAATGAATTAAAACAAGAATTAGAACCAATTACTTATAATAAATTAGAACAACTCTATATTTATTTTAAGGAAAAACTAAAATATTATTTGTAATAGTTCCTAATATCTTCAATTAAATTGGTATTAAACTTTTTATTTTTAATCATCATAATCTCAAACTTATATGGCGGATATAATCTTTCTTTACTACTATCATCTATACTAACATAAGGTGTTTCTAATATTTTAGGAATATGCATAATTCTTGGATTATAAATAATTTTAATTAAATTATCAAAACCAAGAGTCCCAAAACCAAAATTTTCATGACGATCTTTATGGGCTCCTTTTTCATTTTTACTATCATTAATATGAATACATACTAACTTTTCTAAACCAATTATCCTATCAAATTCATCTAAAACTTGATCAAAATTACTAATATCATATCCAGCATCACTAATATGACAAGTATCTAAACAAACACTAACTTTATTATTATATTTAACACCATCAATAATCTTTTTTATTTCTATGAAAGATGAACCTACTTCTCTACCTTTTCCTGCCATTGTCTCTAAACAAATATTAACTTTTGTTTTTTCATCAATGATGACATTTAATCCGGCAATAACATTTTGAATTCCTTTATCAATACCTACTCCCACATGACTACCAGGATGTAATACTAATTTGGTAATACCTAATTTTTCGGTTCTTTTAATTTCTTCTTTTAGGAAACTAATCGCAAAAGCATTATCATCGTTAGCTAAATTAATAATATATGGAGCATGAACAATTACATTGTTAATATCAATATCATTTTCTTTCATTAAAATCAATGCTTTTTTAGTTAACTCATCATTAAGACGTATTCTAATTGTATTTTGTGGTGCTCCCGTATAAAACATAAAAGTATTACCACCATATTCTAATGCTTCTTTAACACTTCCTAATAATTGTTCATCTTTTTCAAAAGATACATGTGATCCAATAATTAATTTTTCCATATACATCATTCCTAATATTATTATATCATATAAAAGATATTCTAATGAATATCTTTTATTTCCCTTCAACAATTTTAGTTAAAGCTTTTAAGGTTTGTTCTATGCTTATTCTAACATATTTACCTATTGTATTTGATAGATTATAACCTATACTAGAAAGTTTATTACTATAATCTTTATTAGTATTTTCTAAATAATTTTCTATATTAATATTTTTTCCTTCAGCCACATCTTTTTCAAATTGTTTTATTTTTTCTTCTGTTAAAACTACTCTTTGATGTAATTCATATTCATAATAACCAGTTGCTTGTGATAAATATAGTGTCATAAAAGTTATTAATAAAATCCAAAAAATAATTTTAAAAATTTTATTGTATATTTTGGTTCGATCTTCTCTTTTCATATTCATGCTCCTAAATATTCTTTAATAATTATTGATATAGCTTCTACTGTATTTAATACTTCATCAATCGTATTTTCTACTCCTCCTATTTCTAATAAAATCATTTTAAGACTAAGATCTTGATTATAAACACCATCAACTCCTGCTCCTTGTTTTTTTAATACCCCTCTACTTAAAGTTGGATATCTTTGATTAATTAAATTATTTAATTTATTAGCAAGCTCCAAATTTTGTTTATATTTTTTATTATCTAATCCTATTACAAATAAGACTTTCGCATATTTTTTTCCATTTATCGTTGTTGTTGAATCATTTTTCTTTACCGCATCTCTATGAATATCAATTACTAAATCTAAACTATTACTATATTTATTAAAAGCATCAATAATATAAAAACGACTAGCTTTATAACTATCTTGATGTTTCCAATTATTAATCCTCATAAATTCTAAAAAGTTTGCTTCTTCCGCAATAGCCGGTATTCCTAAGCGAATTAATTTATCTTTTAATAAGTAAGATGCCATCATTACGTTAGGAGTAATATTATATATTTCTAAATTAGAAGCATTGTAATTTTCTAATTGATGAGAATTATAAATATAAACCCTTGGTTTTTTAACATCAACTGGAAAGGGATCTCTAATATGTTCACTTATTTTTTCTAACTCTTCCATATTATAATAATCCTCGTTGTAAACCAGATCAGCTCCTGAACCCTTTGGTTCATAATTAAATCCAAAACTTTTTTCAATAATACTAATAGGGTTATTAAAATCAATATTACTTAAAAATTGAGCTATCCGATTAACAACACCCTTCGAACTCCTTTCATATAATATATGGTGATTAGAATCAATCATTAGGGCTCTTAAAAATTCTTCATTACTACTAACTAATCTTATATTATTAATAGCATCCACTATTACATAATGTAAAAAATATATTATTAAAAGAAATAGAATATATTTTTTTAGTTTCTTTTTTTTCCGTTTCTTAGCTCTAAATTTTTTCATATTATCCCCCACTTTAATTTATTCATATTTTAAAATATTATGAGTGCATAATATGTCACATTATCTTTGGTTTATCTTTTTTGTACTTTTTCATGAAGTGCTTGATTAATTCCTTGCCCAATTACTTCACTTAACTTATGCATAATAAAATCTATTTCCTTAGGTGTAACCATTAAATTATAACCAATGGGGGTTAATATTTCAGAAATTAATTGTTTTATTTCATCATCTGTTAAAATTCCAAGCATTCCTAATAATTTTTGTTTTTCATCAGGTTCTATTTCAATTTTTTGATTTAAGTAATTTACTTGACCATAAGGAATTAATTTATTAATAGGATTATTAATATTTTTCTTGGTATATGAAAAATGCTTTTGCATAAATTCCAACGTATCACTAACAATGGTTACCGCATCAACAACCGTTGGAATACCGATTGCAACAACAGGAATACCTATTATTTCTTTACTAATTTCTTTACGCTGATTACCTACACCACTTCCAGGATGAATACCGGTATCCGTCATTTGAATTGTTTTATTTAATCTTTCAACTGATTGACTAGCAAGTGCATCAATAACAATAACTAAATCTGGTTTTAACATTTCAATCACACTTACTACTAAATCACTTGTTTCCATTCCCGTTTCACCCATTACACCTGGAGATATCGCACAAACTCTTCTAAAACCTTCATCTAAACCACCAACTAAATATAAATGATTGGTAACAATTATTTTTTTAACTGACAATGGTCCTAAAGCATCGGGGGTTGATGTTTCATTACCCAACCCAACTACTAACACTAAATCATCTTTTTTTATCTGCATTTTTTCCATCATTTTTTTTAATTCGGTACTAAAAACTTCTATTAATTTTTCCCTATTATCATAATCGGTAATATCTTCAAATTCAATTGTTATATAATTACCAACCTTTTTATCTATTTTTTTACTACCTTCCTCATCAACTAAAACATCCGTTACTTTAATATCATCATATTTAATTATTCTAGTAATAATTCCTTTTTTTTCTTCCTTAATATTTTTAATTGCCTCAATCGCTAAATCAGTACGTATTTTATAATTTTTCAAATCTATTTCTCGTCCCATTCTTTCACCTCATCATTAGTTTTTACTAACTTATCTTTCCTATTCTATAAATTAAAACTATTGCTTTTTTTCTGGTTTTGGTTAAAATTAATTTGTTAATGACTTGGATGTGAAAGTGTGCCAAATTTAAAAAATGCGGTTAAAAAAGTAAAAGTGATTGCAAAAAAAAGTGAAAGCAATAATACTTTTAAAGCTAGTATGCGTACAGCCATTAAAAAAGTTGAAAAAGCAGTTGAAGCTAAAGATAAAGCTAATGCTTCTGAATTATTAAAAGATGCTATTAAAAAAATTGATAAAGCTGTGTCAAAAGGCGTTATTCATAAAAATACTGGCGCTCGTTATAAAGCACGCCTAACAAAAAAAGTTAACGCAATGGAGTAAAATATACTCTTTTTTTTAAAATTTCATGATATAATTTAAAATAGGTGATGAAATGCGTAAAATTATACTAAGTCTTTTTTTTATTAGTGTTCTTATTATGCTTATTGTATTTCAAAAAGAGATTGTCGAATATATTATGGTTAATTATATCTACCAAAAAGAAATTGTAGTAGAGAATGCTAATAAATATAAAAGAAATTATAACTATTATTTTGTTCAACAAACTGATAATTTTTTTCCAAAAAGTAAACAAGATCTTATGAATATTTTTTACTCTATTTTAAATAATGGTTGGAATACATTTACTTTTTATTGTGATATTGAATATGAAACATGTATTAAAGATATTCAAGAAATAACCCAAGATGAATACATCCTATCTAATATCAATAATTTTGTTCATCCATATAATAGTTATAATCATTTATCAATTAATTATAATAACTTAGGTAAAATTGTTATTAAAGTTGAAAAACTTTATAGTGATTTTGAAGTAAAAATGATTGATCAAAAAATAGAAGAAATTTACAATAAAATAATCACTGAAGACATGAGTATTAAAAAGAAAATTTTAGCAATTCATGATTATATTATTCATAATACAAGTTATGATAGTGAAAGAGCCGAAATGATTCAAAATAATATTAATGATCGCCCTTATAAATATCAATCTCATAAAGCATATGGTCCATTAATTCAAAATATGGCCATTTGTAGCGGTTATAGTGATACGATGGCTTTATTCTTAAATAAAATGGAACTTAATAACTATAAAATCGCAAGTCAAGAACATATTTGGAATTTGGTTTATTTAGATGGTCAATGGTATCATCTTGATTTAACTTGGGATGATCCCGTTATCGGAAATGGTAAATCAATGATTATTCATAATTATTTTTTAATTACAACAGAAGAATTAGAAAAAGAAATGGATGATCAACATGAATTTTCTAAAGAAGTATATAGTGAAGCAAAATAAAAGATTGTCTTACGACAATCTTTTTAGTTTAGCTAACGGAATGGTTATTTCAACTTTAGTCCCCATTCCTTCTTCTGATTCATAAACAATCTTTCCATCATGAACTTCAATAATTTCATATGATAATGATACTCCTAAACCTGTTCCATGATGTTTAGTTGTAAAAAATGGTTCTGATATCTTTTTTAAATTTTCTTTGCTTATTCCCAAACCATTATCGATAATATATATCTTAATATTATCTTTATTTATTTTAGTATATATTTTAATAAATGGTTCTTTACCATAATCAGCTGCTTCTACACTATTCTTGATAATATTAATAAATGCTTGTGATAATCTATTATAATCTCCATAAATATAAATGCTTTCTTCACTGATATCAAAATCTCCTATAATTTTTTTCTCTTTTAAAATAGGAATAAAATTATCTATAACATCTTCTAAAATCATATTAATATCAACTATTTCTTTGTTTATTTTAATTTTCGTCATACTTAAAAAATCTTGTAATAAAATTAAAGTTCTTTCTATTTCTTCTCTTAAAATAGGAATATATTTTTTACTATGTTCTACATTTTTAACATCAAACATATCTAAATATCCTTTACATACCGCAATAGGATTTTTTATTTCATGTGTTATTCTAAATAAAGATGTTCTTATTTGTTTTTCCTTTTCTAATTCTTTTAAAGAAAGATGAAATTTTAATATATCTTCTCCTTTATTACAAAGAAGTAAGACAAGATAACTACAAAATCCTAAAACAATAGTTAAAAATAAATATTGCTTTAATATATACGTATCTAAAAAGTTATACTTAGTAAATAAAAACCAAACTAATAATAATGATTTTAAAAAAACAAGAATACACATAAAAGAATCTTTAGTAAGTTTTGTTTTTGTCCAAATTAAATAAAAAAGATAATATAAACCATATTCAATAATAAGAAAATACATATTAAGATTAAAATTAACCATATAATAAACAATTAAAATAACTGATATATATATTCCCGTTACATATCTTTTTTTGAGATATGCTAAGAAAAATGGCACATTAATAATTAATAAAGGTTTGTCACAAAAAGTAGTAGGAGCGAAACGAATTATTAAATACAGCATTGAAAAAAGAGTAAAATCAAAAAATAATTCATTTTCCTCTTTTCCAATATTTTGATTATAAGCTGTCACAATTAACCATACAATTACTGGAAAAGTTATATAAATAATATTTATAATAATTATTTCAAAATAATTCATTTCATCACCTCTCTAAAAACATTTTATAATTTTAAAATGTCAAAATTTGTCGAAAAATGAAAAAAAGTGATGTATTTTATCACTTTAAATCATCAATATATTTTTTTAATTGTTTAGCTTTACTACCCAATATTATCTTTAGTTGATTATCAATCTCAACAATTCCTTGAGCACCAATCTTTTGAATAGCGGCTTTATTTACTTTTTCTATATCTTTTAAAGTAACAATGAAACGTGATCTATTAACTTCATAATTTATAATATTATCTTTACCACCTAAATAATTAACTAATTTATTTACTTGTAATTTAAAATCCTTTCTTTTTGATTTAGTAATTGCCAAAGCAATAATTAATAATATAACTATTATAATTAAATACTGTAAGTATTCCATATATATCACCATTATTATTATACTATATTTTTAATAATTAATAAACCTCTTTTATTTATTTTATTAATCTCATTGTATTAATTAAAAATTTAGTGTAAGATAATATTAGGGGTGATTAGATGAAAAATATTTCTAAATATAAAGTAGATACTTTATTATTAATTGCCCTATTAATTTTAGTAGGAGTTAGTTTAATAATGATTTATAGTTCACAAACATTATTACCTAGTTATATGCAGAATCTTGCTCTCAAACAATTAATTTGGTATATCCTAGGTTTTGGTCTAGTTTATTTAATTATGACCATTAGAAATGAATTTATATATCGTAATATATGGTTTTTATATGGATTTGGTGTTTTATCTCTAATTGCCCTTCTAATTTGGGGAACCCCTATTAATGATGCGAAATGTTGGTTTACTCTTCCAGGAATTGGTACTATTCAACCAAGTGAATTTATGAAAATTATTTTAATTATAACTTTAGCTACTGTTATTAATAAATTTAATGAAGATTATAATAATCCAACTATTTTTGATGAATTTAAATTTTTAATTAAAG
Organism: Mollicutes bacterium; assembly: GCA_012520435.1. GTDB lineage: Bacteria > Bacillota_I > Bacilli_A > RF39 > UBA660 > JAAYOI01. The sequence continues at coordinate 2,493 of JAAYOI010000037.1, read as the reverse complement.
TTGGTTTAATTGTTTTTATTCCTAGTATTTTAACTTTTCTTCAACCAGATACTGGGGTTGTTCTTATTTATTTAGTAATTACTATGGTAATGCTTTTTGTAGCTGGAATTAGATATCGTTGGTTTATTATTTTATTTAGTGGTTTATTTTCTATTATCGCCATTATTTTAACTATTTATTTTATTAATACTGATTTATTCGTTAATATCTTTGGAACTAATTTTTTCTTACGTGTTGATCGTTTATTAGATTGGTCTAATAAAAGTGGTTATCAATTAGAAAATGGGTTAAGTGCGATTGGTTCGGGTGGCCTTTTTGGTCATGGTTTTAGAAAAACGCCTATTTATTTTCCCGAACCTCAAACTGATTTTATCTTTGCGGTGTATGCTAGTAATTTTGGGTATATAGGCACCTTATTATTGCTTGGTTTAATTCTTTTCTTTGATATTAGGTTAATTATTATTACCATCAATAACCGTTCAAATATTAATAAATATGTTACGGCTGGAATTGTAGGGATGCTTATTTATCAACAACTTCAAAATATTGGTATGACTTTTGGTTTAATGCCTATTACTGGTATTACTTTACCATTTATCAGTTATGGTGGTTCCAGTTTACTAAGTTATATGATTATGGTGGGAATTGTTTTTAATATTTCTAATGAGACTTTAAGATACACTAATTGACAAAAATTTAAAAAAATGTTATTATATTATCCTTTTCAAAAAGGAGTGATATAATGACATCTAAAGCCAAAATTTTTATTATTGCACCCAAAGAATTATATTTTGATGTTAATAATAAATTAAATAAAATCATTGATATAAATAGAGTTAATCTTTTACTACCTTATGATTTTCAACATTTAAATTATATTGATAGTATTATTTTTAATCTTGCTCAAAAACATTTAGTAAAAAGTTATGACTATATTACGAGTTTACCAGGTGCAGAAAAATTTAATCATGATGAAATAGAATACTTTAGAAATATCGAAGCTTATGATCGTGGTTACCAAGAATGGTTAGAAAGTAAATTTAAATATAGTAAAAAACAAATAGAAGAATGTAATTTGTGTTTAGTTTTTGATAGTGAAGATATTGATATAGATGAAATAGCTAAAAAAGAAATGAAAAATGAAATTAGATTTGCAACCAATAAAAATAAATTTATAAAAACAATTTATATTAAAAAGAAAACGAAAAATGAAGTTAGATTTACAACTAATAAAAACGAATTTGTAAAACCAATTAATACTAATAAGAAAACAAAAAATAAAGTTAAATTTGTAATTATTAAAAATACGCCTAGTAAACCAATTAAGATTAAAGTTGATAATAAAAACAAAACACTATTATATGATGATAAAAAGGCAGCATAAAACCTACTAAAATAGTAGGTTTTTGTTTTTATATATAATTACTTTTTACCTATTCACCAGTAGGAGCACACGCGAGATAACGACACGGAAAGATGTCCTAGAACGAGCATCACCAGTATGATTATCAAAGGCAAAACTCCAGCCTCAGTCGTGCTTTCATATCGCCCACCACGATAAATCCAAGGTTCATCTGAATAAAGAAAATAAGCTTTATCACCATTTTAATTATAACATTTATTAAAATAGATATAAAGATTTAGATTGCAATTATAAAAATAAATAAAAACACTTGCTTAAAAGCAAGTGAAAAAATTATGGTTTATAAAGACATCGGACAGAAACCCCACTATCAAATGGATCCTCAAAACGTTCGATATTATCTTCATATTGGCACATTATACCAATTTCCCAACTCATAGAATCATTAACAGCAGTAGAAGTCCACCAACTTGTATATGAACCAACATGACCAAGTGCTCCAACAAGTCCATTTTCTGAATCATTAGGATAACGAAACCCTACTGGTAAACCATTAAAACCATATTCGTCTTCACCTATCCAGTATTCTGAAGAACATAATTTTATTCCCGCATTAAATCCTATCCAACCTGTACCATTCCATACATTATCATCTGCATCATATTTTGTATCGGCAAAACTAAGTAATTGTATCCAATCATCATTAGATGGAACCACCCATCCTTTAGGACATATTCCTTGAGTACCATTTAAAGATTCTATATCTTCAAAAGTAGCACTTTCTAAGAAATCACCTAATAAATTCATTACAGCTCCCCATTGATATAATACTTGTGTTTCATCCCAACGTCTACGGCTTCCCGAATGTAAAGATTCACTCATTTGATTATGAACACAACATGAATTATATGGTTCGCTTCCCCATTCAGCTGAATTACAACTTTCATAACCACCACTTGTTAAACAAGTATTTTCGCCTTCACCAACATATCTTAAATTTTCCGCCATCCAACATTGATCATCTATTTGTACCGTTTTATATTCTTCTCCATCTCTAACATCAATAAAAACTTGCCCACATTCAAATGGAATATCACAATTATCAATTGATTTAGTTGATACTGTTACTT
>JAAYOI010000036.1 GCA_012520435.1 Mollicutes bacterium | reverse complement strand
GGTGATTTAGAAGAAATAACTATTACTTATGATAATTATACTGAACATAATCCAAGTGGTAAGAAATTACAGTATAAAGGGCAAAAACCAAAAGATGGTGAAATAAGAATAAATAAAGATGGAGAAAGAGATGCTGGAGAAGAAATTAATGGCTTTTGGGCAGGTAAATTTGAATTAACGGGAAGTCAATCAGAGCCAACAACATTACCAAATGAAGATCCTATTAGAAATCAAAATGTAGCTGGATTTTTTCAAATTGCTCGTCAATTTAATTATGGTATAGGAACAACCAATTATGGATTAACTAGTGAATATGATGCTCATATGATGAAAAATACGGAATGGGGAGCAGTAGCTTATCTTAGTCATAGCAAATATGGAATAAATGGGGAAATAAGTATAAATAGTAGTACTAGTTATTATACTGGTGGTGGTTCATCTAATGCTTATGTAACTAATGCTAGTCAAGCACCACCGGAAATATATATGGAGTATATGATATGAGTGGAGGAGCTTATGAATATGTCATGGGCGGAATGTATACTAGCGACAAAACGAAAATAATAATAGAAGATTCAGAATTTAGTGATGAAGAATTAACAATAGGTGATGATGCTTTTTTAGGACATAAATATATTAATATATATAATTATTGAGAAGATGATGATTATGGCAGCCGCAAATTAGGAGATGCTACTGGTGAAACACAAGGATGGTAAGTGATTTCGCTAACTTTGTTTATTCGAGTCTCCCTTGGTTTGTTCGTGGCGGAGACTGCGACTATGGTTCTTCTGCTGGTGTGTTCAACTTCAACAACAATACTGGTGCTGCACCACAGTTATAACTATATTAAATTTTGTGATAAATAATATAAAACGACACAATTATATGTGTCTTTTTTTTATAATTAAATTGGTGATAAAATGAAAATATACTTAGACTTGATATTTTTACTTAATTTCGCATTTGATTTTCTTTTATTATTAGGTGTTTGTATTCTACTTAGAAGAAATGTTAAAATGATTCGTCTTATTTTAAGTAGTTTTATTGGTAGTTTATCGATTTTTCTTTTATTTATAAAATTAACATCTCTTCAATTGTTTTTATTAAAAGTAATAATTAGTATAATAATGGTTTTAATAGCTTTTGGTTTTAAAGATTTTCGTTATTTTTTACGTAATCTTTTTTATTTATATACATCAAGCATGATTTTAGGTGGTTTTTTATATTATTTGAATGTTGAATTTTCTTATAAACAGGAAGGATTAGTCTTTTATCACCAAGGACTTAGTATAAATGTTATTTTTTTAGTTATATTTTCACCATTAATTATATATACTTATGTTAGACAAGGAATAAAATTAAGAAATAATTATGCGAATTATTATAAAGTGGAAATATATTTTAAAAATCATAAACCTATTAAATTAAATGGGTTTTTAGATACTGGTAATAATTTAAAAGATCCTTATCAAAATAGACCTATTATTTTAGTTGAAAAAAAAGTTATAAAGTATAATCTTGATGAATTTGATTTTGTACTTGTTCCATATCATACAGTTAATAATAAGGGTTTATTAAAGTGTTTAATAGCCGATAAAATTGTTATTAAAGGAATAGGTGAAAGAACTAAATTTTTAGTGGGAATTATGGAAGAAAAAATAAAAATAGATGGCATTGATTGTATTTTACATCAACAATTAATGGAGGGATGAGATGTTAAAAAAGTTGGTTAAGTTTTTACTTACCTATTTTAAAGTTCAAAGTGATATTTATTATGTTGGGAGTTCTGATAAATTACCAGAACCTTTATCAAAAGAAGAAGAGGTTTATTATGTAGAAAGAGCAATGCAAGGAGATAATGAAGCTCGTAGTAAATTAATCGAACATAATCTTCGTTTAGTTGTTTTTTTATCTAAAAAGTATGAAAATACGAATGTTGATTTAGAAGATTTAGTAAGTATTGGAACCATTGGTCTTATTAAAGGTATTAATACTTATAAATTAGATAAAAATATTAAACTTGCTACTTATGCTTCACGTTGTATTGATAATGAAATATTAATGTTTTTAAGAAAAAATAAAAAAAGAAGAGGCGAAATTAGTTTTGAAGATAGCTTAAGTTTTGATTCTGAAGGAAATGAATTGCACCTTGAAGATATTTTAGGAACAGATGCTGATATTATTACTAAAGGATTAGAAAATGAAATAGAAAAGAAACTTTTATATCAAGAAATTGAACGTTTAAATGGTCGTGATAAACAAATTATGATATTAAGATATGGATTATATTGTAATGAAGAAATGACCCAAAAAGATGTAGCTGATTTACTTGGTATTAGTCAATCTTATATTTCGAGAATTGAAAAGAAAGTTATTAAAAGATTAAGAAGTATTGTTAAAACATAAATTAAATATAATGAATAAAAAATCTCTAATCTAACCAATATAGGTTATGAAAGGAGATTTTTTTAATGGCACGTCATAAAGTAGAAATAAGTGGCGTGAATACTGCGAATATTAAAGTATTAAGTAATGAAGAAATGATAGAATTATTTAAAAAAATGAAAGAAGGAGATATGAATGCGAAAGAAGAATTAATTAATGGGAATTTAAAGTTAGTTTTAAGTATTTTAAGAAAATTTAATAATCGAACAGATAATATGGATGATTTATTTCAAATTGGTTGTATCGGCTTAATAAAAGCCATTGATAATTTTGATTTAAGTCATGAAGTAAAATTTTCAACTTATGCGGTTCCAATGATTTTAGGAGAAGTAAAAAGGTATTTACGTGATAATAATAGTTTGAGAATCGCAAGAAGTATTAAAGATACTGCCTATCGCGCTCTTCGTAAAAAGGAAGAATTAACTAAAAAATTAGGAAAAGAACCAACTATTAAAATGATAGCTGAAGCTATTGATTTAAGTGAATATGAAGTTACTAGTGCGATTGAATCAATGAAAGATACCTTAAGTATGTTTGAACCTATATATAATGATGGTGGCGATACTATTTATTTGGTTGATCAATTACCTGATAAAACACAACAATTTTATCCTTTAGAATTAAGAATAGCTTTAAAAGATGGACTAGCTAAGTTAAAAGATAAAGAAAAATATATTATAATCGAAAGATATATATATGGTAAAACCCAAATGGAATTAGCGAACGAAATAGGTATCTCACAAGCACAAATATCAAGATTAGAAAAAAAGGGATTAGATAATTTAAAAAAATTATTAGAATAGTATTATTTATTATTTAATTAATATAATTAAATAGGTGGTAATATGCGTCTTTCGGACTTACAAAATAAAGATGTAATAAATGTTGTTGATGGTAAAAAGATAGGTAATATTATTGATATAGTTATTGAAAGTGATGGTAGGATGGATGGTTTAATTGTAGAAAAATCAAAATTTTTTATTTCTTTATTTACTAATCGATCAGAAATTGAAATAAAATGGAATCAAATAGAAAAAATAGGAGAAGATGTTATCTTAGTAAAAGTTAACATTTAGGTACAAACTAGTAAATTAAAGTAAACTGTGATATAATGAAAATAGGTGATAAAATGAAAGTGTTATTACACTCCGATAAATTAGAATTAATTGAAAAAAGTGGGGTGGGAAGAGCTATTAAACACCAAATGCGAGCACTTGAATTAAATAATATTCCCTATACCCTTGATCCTAATGATGATTATGATATTATTCATATAAATACCATTTTTCCCGAATCTTATTTAATGGGAAAGAAAGTTAAGAAAATGGGGAAAAAAGTAATTTATCATGCGCATTCAACTGAGGAAGACTTTCGTAATTCTTTTATCTTATCTAATCAAGTCGCACCTCTTTTTAAAAATTGGTTAAAGAAGTGTTATTCATCGGCGGATTTAGTTATTACACCAACGCCATATGCTAAACGTCTTTTAGATAATTATGATTTAGGTAAAGAAATTGTGGCTATTTCTAATGGAATTGATTTAGAGTTTTTTAAAAGAGATGAAGAATTAGGTAAAAAATTTAGAAAAGAATTTGGTTTTAGTGAAAACGATAAAATTGTTATGGCAGTTGGTTTATTTATTGAAAGAAAAGGTATTATTGATTTTGTAGAGCTTGCCAAACGCCATCCTGAATATAATTTTATTTGGTTTGGATATACTAATTTAAATACGGTACCTCATAAAGTTAGAGAAGCAGTTGAAACAAAGCTTGATAATTTATATTTTCCTGGATATGTTCCTAGCGATATTTTAAAAGGAGCTTATTCGGGAGCAAATTTATTTATTTTCCCAACTTTTGAAGAAACAGAAGGGATTGTTTTATTAGAAGCACTTGCTATGAAAATACCCGTTTTAGTTCGTGATATACCAATATATGAAGGTTGGCTGGAAGATGGTGTAAATCTTTATAAAGCTAAAGATTTAGAAGAATTTGATAAAAAGATTTCTGATATTTTAGAAGGAAGATTACCTTCTTTAGTTGAAGAAGGATATATAGTAGCTAAAGAAAGAGATATTAAAAATATTGGTAAACAATTAAAACAAGTTTATGAGAGAGTATTAAATAATTCTGAAATAAATATTAAGTAGATTTAATCTACTTTTTTTGTTATAATTAAAAAGGTGGTAAGATGCAGAAGTATAAAGGATATTTTTTATTATTGATTATAACAATATTATTAATAATAATGATTATAACCAGTGATAAACAATTAAATGAATATAGTCATAATTTATTTTATATGGATACTTATATTAATGTTAAGGTTTATAGTAATAATAAGATTAAAGCTAAAAAAGTATTAAATGAAGTGGAAAAAATATATGAGAAATATCATCAATTAACTGATCGTTATCATGCTTATGATAATATAAAAAATATCTATTATATTAATAATAATACTGATAATATAGAAACAATAACAATCGAAAAAGAATTATATGATATTATTAAATATGGTATAGATTTTTATGAAAAGAGTAATGGTTTATTAAATATTAATATAGGTAATGTTATTGATGTTTGGAAAAAATATAGAGAAAGTAAAAATGGTGTTCCTACTTATGAAGAATTAAAATCAAGTGGTAGTATTAATGTTTCCGATATTGTTTTATTAGATAATAATCAAATATTAAATAATCATCCTAATATTGATTTGGGAGCAATTGCGAAAGGTTATGTAACACAAATAGTAGGAAATTATTTAAAAGAACAAGGCTTTAATAAATTTTTAATATATGCAGGAGGTAATGTTTTAGTAGGAGATCATTATAAAAATGATGTATATAAAATTGGTATTGAAAATCCTACTAAATCAGGTGATATTTACAAAATAGTAAAAAGTAATAATATGGCAGTAGTAACTAGTGGTGGTTATGAACGCTTTTATGAATATGAAGGTAATATTTATCACCATATTATTGATCCTAATACCTTAATGCCACCAAATTATATGAAGAGTGTAACCGTTATTACTAATGATAGTGCTTTAGGTGATGCTTTATCAACAACTTTGTTTTTAATGTCAATTGAAGAAGGAAAAGAATATATTAAACAATTTAATAATGTTGAAGCCATTTGGTATACTAATGATAATACCATTATTAAAAGTGATGGATTTGATAAATATGAATAAGAGTGATTTTAAATTAATTGGTATTATTGTAATTGTTTTTTTGATAATAATGTTAGGTTTTCGTTTATTTGAAAAAAAAGGTGAGAAAGTAGCTCGCGTTTATTATCAAAATGAAATGGTTTTAGAGATTGATTTAAGTGATAAAAGTTATCGGGAATATAATGTTAATGGTTATAATGGTAATGTTTTAATCATTAGTGAAAATGGCAAAGTAAGAGTTAAAGAAGAAATAAGTCCTTTACATTTATGTTCGAAACAAGGGTGGATTGATTCATCATATGAAACAATAGTGTGTTTACCAAATAAAATTATTATTAAAATCGAAACAAGTCAAGATTTAGATGCGATAGTTAGGTGATTTATGGAACTAAAAAAATTTACTAGATTAACAATGTTGCTTTCTTTATCAGTTGTTTTAAATATATTTGAAAGTTTTATTCCCTTGTTTAATGGTTTTATACCTGGCTTAAAATTAGGACTTGCGAATTCTATAGTATTAATGGTTTTATACTTATTTTCTTTTAAAGATGCCATTTATATATCCATTTTAAGAGTGTTTATGGTTGGTATTTTAAGAATAGGTTTATTTAGTGTTACTTTTTGTTTTAGTTTAGGAGGTGCCATATTAAGTGTTATATCAATGGCTTTAGCTAAAAAATACACTAAATTATCAATTATCGGAGTAAGTATTGTTGGTTCAATTATGCATTCAATTGGGCAAATATTGGTAGCTATTATAATATTAAAAACATATAATATTATTTATTATTTACCTTGGCTTTTAATCTTTTCTATTCCAACTGGTATTTTCATTGGTGTAATTAGTAAAGAATTAGTAAAGTACTTTGAAAAAAGATTGAAATTATTGTAAATTTATTGTATAATGATAAAGAATAAGTGGAGGAGGATATGATGAAAAAATTATTATTAACTTTTGTTTTAGTAGGATTATTATTGATGACAGGTTGTACTAAAGTAGCTGAAGGTGATTATAAAGAAGGAACTTATTTTGGTTATGTTGAAGAAGCTGGTTATGATGGAACAGTTACAGTAACAACCGCCGCTATTTATGTTGATGAAAATGGTATGATTAAATCAGTTTTTATTGATAGTACATACAAAAGTCCAGATAGTAAATTAACAACTAAAAAAGCTTTAGGCGATGATTATGGTATGAAAGGTACATCAGCTGATCGAGGAGTTATTCCTGGTGGCGCTGAATGGTATGAACAAGTTGCCAATTTAGAAAAGAAAATTGTTGAAGAACAAGGATTAGATTGGATTGAATGGAAAGATGAAGGGAAAACCACAACTGATTCAGTAACTGGTGTTACTATCAATATTTCAGCAATGTATGAAGCAGTACAAAAAGCCCTAACTCAAGCTAAATAGATTAAGGGGTAATAAGAAAAGATAAAATAGACTATGAATGTAAGTCTATTTTTATTTATTTTTATGAT
>JAAYOI010000035.1 GCA_012520435.1 Mollicutes bacterium | reverse complement strand
CTGGCATGTTGATGATAATATTAAGTCTTGAATGGTATACAGGGCTTAATATAAATAAGCTGATTATGCCTGATATGATTGTGGCTATTAGGGTGATGGAGATGATAAAGAGCTTCTTTTTCCATATAACTAGGAATAGGTCCCTTAAATTCGTATCTTCTTGTCTTTGTATATTGTTTTGCTTTTTATTCATGGTAACTCTCCTTATATCTTTTGTATGAGATTTTTGTTAATTAGGTGATTTTTATGCTAAAAAAGAATTCTTTGAGGGTCAATCAAATTAATATTGCACATTTTCATTATGCAATCAAAAACTAAAGCTTTTAAAAATTATATTGGAACCTATCAAATAAAACCTTGTGAATAATTAAATATCTATTAAGTATCACATATGAGCATTTTATTACATGTTATTAATTACTTATAATGTTATCTAGGTGAAAATCATCAATCCAGATACTTTCATCATTCACTAAATCATAAACACCTGTTTTAACATATGTAATGGGATAATCATTTGGCAAATCACGTATAGCAATTCTATACGGTGCTGTTGTTTCCTCTACATACTCATAATCTACAAAATCAAAATCTAAAAAATCGTATTTATATTGAGTTTGCTTTTCTTGCAACTTATCTCTATGAGACGTATGTAAATGATAAATAATATAAGCTGATCCTTTCTCATCAAATTTAAATCGCTCTGTCGTTATCCAAAACAATTTTCTCTTATAATTATATACATATATACCTTCATCTTCTTGATTTGAACACAATTGACCATTAGCAATTACTTCATATATTAATCCCAGTTTATTATCAATGTAAGGAATTTTGAAATCTATTGGGTTATGAGTATATAATTCCGAATTATATATATATCTATTAGTCGTTACTGTTATTCTGCTTACAGTATTATCGCTATTTTTTTCTATTTTATCAATATTAATAATTATCTCATAACTTTCATCAATATTTATTTTTTTAACTTTCGTATAGGCGAAAAAACCAGATTTTATATAGCTATATTCAGAATTAAAATAAGAATCAACATCTTGTCTTTCAACTTCTTGGACTTTAAGCCATACTTCTTCTTTGGTATCTACATTCCGTAAAAATACTGAAATTTTATTATCGAAAGCATTTTCGCCTTGAATAAATGCATATCCATTTATTGAAATTATATCATTTTCGACTATAACACTTTCTACAGAATTAATCAAATTAATGTCCTCTATTATTTTGTATTCACGATGTTTCTTTTCATCTAGCGCTCTATTTATAGCAAAAAAAACCATAACTACTATACAACTTAACACTAAACAAACTATAATTTTCAATTTAAAACTACAATCTATTTTTTCTGTTATTTTTTGCTTACTTTGATTTGGTTCCATATTATTCTCCATTCTAATAGCTTATAATTATATTAAATACTCTTAAATAATACATAATTAACATATATTTGATTTTTTTGGTATCACTATCACATAATGCTATTCAACAGTTTAACATAACTATCTATTGTTTTATTATATATCTCATGTTGAACATCAAAACAATTATTTTGCTTTAATATTAATGGAATCATATTTATTTTTTCCATGCTTACATCTTGTAAAACATTTATATATCTATCATCATAAAAGTTTTTGTCATCAATCAATTCCAGAAACGAACTAATTTTACCATTTGCTTTATCAGTATAATCAAGTATAAAATTATTACCGTTTAATAAAGTCTGAAATACAATAGAATGATACCTCATCCCAATGCATGAATATGCATTTGAGTACACATCAAACAATTCAAATAAATTCAAAGGTTTATGTAGTATTTCTATGTTTTCAATTTTAATTTGATCTTTTAATTTAGTCAAATAATATCTATCATCACCTCCAATACCAAATGTATGCATTGGAACTAATTTTATTTTATTATTAAAATTTCTTGATAAACCTTTTAATAACTTTATAATTTTATCATCACTCAAATAAATATCACTTTTAAAACCAATATTATTGAATTCTCTTAAATTTACAGCAATATAATTCCTATCTGTAGTAGATGAATTACTATTACTATTCATATAATGAAAACAAGATAAAACAGCCGGGTCATGAGAATATTGAATTTTTTTATTACTCTCATTTAAAATATTCCTCGCAGTATCAACTGATTTTTTATCTCTAAATATTATTATATCAGCCTTATTAAGAATTTTTTTAGCTTTATTAATATATTGTTTTCTATATAACGGACCTAATCCACAACCAATGATTGCAGTTTTTTTACCTTTTCTTTTTGCATTTGAAAATATATATTTTATTATATTTAATTCGGCTAAATCCATTATCGGTCCACCTCCGAATACAACTAAATCTGAGGCTTCAATTTCATTATCTAAAACATCCTTATCATATACATCAAAAAAGCACAGATTACTATCTTGTAAAATATCTCTATATATAGGCATATCCTCAATAAAAGTTCTTTTAGTTAAAAAAGGATATAGACTAGCTATTTTTATGTTTTTTCCAAATGATGTGTTTGATAAAATTTTAAAAATTCCAGCTAAAATTGCTCTATCACCTAATGTTTCTGTTCCATACCAACCACAAATCAATAAATTTTTCAACAGTTTTCCCCCTCAATAAATTATCTTAATCGATAATTATAAGCCTGTAATAATTCTCTTATATACTCTTCATATTTATTTATTGAAACAGTGCCAGAATAATGCGAACATTCTGCACACTTGTTTTCCATTAATTGCTTTCTGTACAAAATATTGTTTTTAAATAATAAATTTGCAGGTTCAGATAATGCGTTTCCAATTATTTTGCTTTGTGTTGCACAAAACGATAGATCACCATTAGGTAATATTGTAATTCCATCATTCTGATAATCACATTTGGCAATTCTTTTATTATCTAGTAAATATCTATATAAGTTGTAATACTGTTCAGAGTTCGTTTGCTTAAATTTGTAGTAAAACCATTCAATTGTAAGTAATTTGTAATAATCATCTGTTAAAACAGAAAAATCCTCATATCTATCTTCATTAAATAATCTTTTATGAATTGTGGCTATATTATATGCTATATTAACATTATTCTTAGTAGCCCAATAGTCAACTTCATTTATGTTTATAATATTATGTTTAGTTATTGTACATATAACCCCAAAATCATCACAAAACTCCTTTTGATTATTTTTTATTGTAATGCATGTATTTTCAACGTTATTAAATATGTTACTTCTACCTCTCATTATATCATGCGTTTTTCCTATACCATCAAGAGATACTGAAACAGTTAGTCTAATATTATGCTTTTTACACTCACTCTTTATAATTCTTAGCTTTGTTAAAATTCTATCTGTTAAGTAACCATTTGTAATTAAATATATATATTTCAATTTTGGAAGTTTCTTTATTAAAATTTTTACATAATCCTCGAGGTTTTGAACTATAAAAGGTTCACCACCATTTAATCCAACAGATCTTATTTGATTAAATAGTTTATTAGATAGAATTTCTTCTATATCATGAATATCTATATCTTTTTCTTTAGCCATTTTTTGCATTCCACACATAACACAATCAAAGTTACATTTATAAGTAATAGGAAATTGCAAAACCTTGGGCTTGTTGATGTATAACTTTCTACTAATTTTAAGTAAAAACTCCCTTGTTCTTCTTTTGTAATATTTTATATATAAAAAGATTTTTTTTGTTATGTATCTTATTTTTAGCGATACATAAGGATAATCAAACATTATATATTTTATATATTTTTTCATATTACTCACCTCTAGTCTTATATTTAAATTCTTTTAATTTATTAAAATAATATTGCAATAAATTAATTATATTTACAATAAAGTTCTTATTAATTATTAAAATAATAATAAAAATAATAACGTTATATATGCTAATTAATTTGTCTGTTCTAAATATAATAAAAACTTGGACTTGAATTAATATCCAGCTTATTAAGTTATTAATTTTAAATTCAAAAAAACGATATGGTCTTTCATTAAATTTTTTTGTATCAATAATTCTATATATAACAACTAATAAATAACTAATATAGGTAGCAAAACTTGCACCTATCAGTCCTAATTTAGGTATTAAGATGAAGTTCAATATAATGTTTATCAATGCTCCAAATAAAGTAGAAATCATATTTCCTAAGTTTTTTTTAACTACAGTATAATTATTGCCGATAAAAGCAGCTAATACATTAAAACCAGCTGATAATAATAAAAAGGTTCCACTTTGCCATGCAGTATAATAATGCTCAGATACATATATTTTTAGAAATAATTTAAGTATTACTAATAAAAAAGACATAACAATAAAAACAAAATTAACCATATTGCCAAACATAACTTCATAATATTTTTTTCTATCTGAAGACTTCTCTTCCTTAACAATACTTAAAAACCAAGCCTGAATAAAGATAGACATAACTGAAGTAATAATAACTGGTAATTTATTAGCAACAGCATATATAGCATTTGCTTCAGCACCTAAATTCCATAGAATTATATATCTATCAGATGCATTTGTTATCCACCAAAACAATGAATTAGGTATCAAAAACAAACTATATTTTAACATTTGATTAAAGACTATAATACTACTACGATTAAATATGCCAAATGTAATATATTTATAAGCTTTTATCCTGAAAAAATAATATAATATTCCAAATAAATAGCCTATACTATAGGATATTATATATCCTTTTATTCCATATTCTAAAAAAGCAATAGTAAATATATTAAGTATAGTAGATATAAAAACCATTAAAATATTACCAAAAACAAACACTTTAATTTTTTCTAAACCTCTTGTTAATTCACTGATAATAATATAAATAATATTTGTAAATAGTAGTACTAGCAACAATACTCTATAAGCATTGAACATAGTACTGCTTTTAATTAAATTCGAAATACCTGTTACTATTACCATTCCAATAAAAACCACAAATAAAGCATAGGAAAAAATCAATTTTTTATCAGAGTCCTTTTCAAGTGTAAATCTTAAAACGGCATGATTTATAGATAATGTACAAATAGGCAATAACAAATTTATAGATGTAAATATTAAATCAATAGTTCCATAATCTTCTTTAGTTAATATAGAAGTATAAAAAGGTACCATAATGAAAGCTATAAGTCTGATACTTATTGTAGAAATAGTATATAAATATGTGTTTTTTAATAAATATTTTGTTTTGCTATTCATATTAATTCCTTATATATATTATATACATTGCTATTTTTGGTAAATAGAAGTATAAATTTCATGTAGTTTATTTGTATTTATTACTTGATCATGCGTTCTAATAGCACGCTCTCTTGCATTATTAGATATTTTTTTAGCAATATTATCATTTTGAAATATTTCACATATATAACTAGCTAACATATAAGGTGCGTCATGTTGATATAGGTATCCTTCATCATTATGATTTATTAAATCAGGTATACCACCTACATATGAAGCAACACATGGGACACCTAATAGCATAGCTTCACCAAGCGAATTAGGGCTGTTTTCAATAATTGATGGACATACAAAAACATTTGATTTTAAATATCTTTTACACATTTCTTTTTCATTTAATAATCCTATAAACTCTATTGAATTTTCTACATTATAATAATTTATTAATTTATTTATATATTTTGCATAAGTAGTTATCTTTAATTTGTTTTTTAATGTGGCAAACTTAAATATATTTCCTCCTGAAACATACATTTTTGTGCTAGGATATTTCTTCAAAATTATTGGTAAAGCTTTAATCATATAATGTAAACCTTTAATTGTATATGTACCTTGACTTACAAAAATGGAATATTTTTCAATTTTAGTGCTACTCCATTTATAATCATAAAAACATGACCGTAATATTTCATTACAATGATAATAATTAGCGTTTGGATTTATATTATTAATACATAATCTATCAAAAGAAGTTCGCCCAATTATATGTTCAACATTTTTTATTGCTTCAATTTCCAATAGACCCTTTTGATAAAATTTATTTTTTTGTTGGATAATATTATCTCTTTTAATAAAATCTCTAAAAGTATAATTTTTTTGTATTTTATAAGGTATACCCGATAAATAATGTTCAGCAATTGTTGATACCAAACCCTGTATAGATATAATTACTTTTTTGTTTTGCTTTTTACATATCTTTATAACTGTAAGAGTATGAGGTAACTCTGTTCCATAAATATGTACCAAATCTGGATTTACCTCATTTAGGATATGATTAAAATCTTTCTCAATATCATTAATATTGTTATTAAAAGTATAGTATTTCATACTACTACCATTTATTTTTTGTAGTTTATTACTCGGAAAACTTATTGTAAGATCCAAATTATCTAATTTTGAAATTAGCATTGATGAATTAATCAACCATCCACCAAATGGCGAAGGTAATTCGCCTAATAGTATACTCGCCTCTGGTAATGGTACATTAGTTACCCATAAAACTCTCATTATAATCACCTTTTGTTAATAATTTTTCTATACGGTTTTTTTCTTCTTATTTAAACCCCAAAAAAGAAATGAATAAATAAAAGCATTATACATCATAAGTTGCGAAGAAAAATTAAAAATTAAAATAAATATAATAATAACTTTTGAAAGAAAATTGATTTTAATTTTTTTAAAAACATTAATCATTAATGACACGAAAACAAATACAAAAAAAACTCCTAATGTTACTAATAAGCCTGTAAAAGTACTTGTATTAAACATTTGTGATTTTAATATCTCAGAACCAATATCTTTAGAAAGTTTAAAGCCCTCTGTTATACCTAAACCAAATATAGGCTTTGACATCCATAATTTAAGCTCAACTAATATTGATGTTTTTCTACCTTCATAAGAACTAGCTCTTCCAAAAAATTTATTTAGTGTATTCATAAAATATTCTGAAATATTTTGATTTAGTAATATAGCTATAGTTAGAATCAATAATAGTATAACTATTATTTTTTTTATTTTATTTCTATGTGCTTTTAACGTATCTTTTCTATTTACAACTAGATATAAAATAAGAATCAATGCCATTGCAAAATATCCAGGAGTAGAAAATGTTAAAATATTTGTAATAATAAATATTATTAAGTAATTAATTCTTATGTCTTTTTCCCTAACAAACAACTCAAATATCAATGCTATATTTATAAATATTTGAAAAACTCCACTTTCTCTAAATATACCAAATAACCTATAATAATTAGGATTGTCAACTAATACCGTTGCTCCTAAATGAAAGAGTGGCAATCCAGACTCATTATAGAAATGAGGAAAAAAATCTCTGTAACTAAACACTGTTGGTTTAAGCAAATATAAAATTAAAGAATAGAGTGATAGAAAATATAAACATCTGATTGTAGCTTCAACAAATGCATTACTATCAATAATCTGATTGACTAAAAAACCAATTGTTAATAACATTGCAATATATATATAGCCAAAAGTAGTATCATTATTGACAAGCATGTTTAAAAATAATAATAAAAAAAATAGAATTAGTACAAAAAAGGAACTTAAGTTTATAGTAATTGTTCTTTTAAATAATAAAAAATATAAAAAAACACATATAATAAAAATGAATAATAATAATTTAATAATTATTTCTTCTCTAAATAAACTAAAAGCTAGTGTATCATGATAAATAAGTGTTATAAATACAAGAATTGTTGATAAGCAATTGTCACCGTTATTATTAGCTAAAGATTTAATTGAAATAAAAGCACCTCCTAATAATACAATATTTTACATCACAAACATACTATTTATCATATTAATAATTTTTTCTGCTTGCTTAATATTGCTTTTATTTTCGAATACATAACTTTGGGCTTTTTTGCCAAAATTTATTAGTTCATCGTCTGTCAAAGATAATAGTGTTTCTATTTTGCTTGACATAGATTCTATACTTTCATTTTCAAAAGTATATAAATATTTATTATATTCAATAGGTATACCAGGAAGCATAGTGGTTAGCAAAGGAGTTCCTGAACTCATATATTCTAACGTTTTTGACGGAAACGAATACTTTGTAAACTCTTCATCAGAAGGTCTAGGGTTTACGAGTAAAGTTACACGCTTTTCGATAGAAAAAATCTCTTCTCTACTCCTAGTTCCCTTATATTTTATTCTACTATGCATTTTAGCAATTTCTTTTAATTCTTCAGAAAAATCTCCGTTTCCATAAATCCACAACTCCGCATCTGTACATTTGATTTTAAGAAAGGCCTTTACTAAATTACATATCCCAAACTTTTTATGTAATGTTCCTGCATACATAACTATTTTCTTTTTATATTTACATTCCTTTTTACTAACAATTATGTCGTTTTTATTAACAAAACCTTCAACAACAATATATGGTTTGTTAGAACTGTTAATTAATTTATTCATGTGTTCAGTTAAAAAAACAAAACCATCAAATCCTTTTTCACTTATCAAATTAAATCTCCTTAAAAGCTTGTTTAGTGAACGTCTTACAAAACTATTAGTTTCAGTATAATTATCAGAATATCTTGGAATGTCAGGAACAATCAAAAAAGTTTTAAATCTCAATACTTTAGTTATTATCATTACTGGTAGCCATTTGTAAAAAGAAATATGTCCTAAAATTATCGCTGAATCTTTTCTGCTATTAAATAAGCAAAATTTTAAAGTATTTAAAGCTATACTAATTGAAATTATTATAGTTTTTATAATAAATATATTGATTAACCCTATATATTTTATTGTAATACTATCTAATAATATTTCTTTCTTGTTTCTGTATAATAGACACCTTGTATTTGGGTAAGAGGCAACTGGCGGTTCAGAAATTGCTTTTACACGAGCATATTTTGATAACCCTTTTATAAGATTTAAATCAAAATATTGTTGTGGTCTGACAATCGAAATTCCATTATTATATTTTTCATCACTTTCATCAATGACTTCTTGAGTACAAGCTAAGCCTATAAAAAATATATTCATGTTTAACCTCAATTCTAATTTACAAGTTTTCTATAAATAGTTAATCTAAAATACAATTTTAATATCTTATAATATAAATAAGGAGATAAAACATATATTATAGCAGTAGTTCTTACCTTTATTTTTGGAAATGTTATTAACTTCATCATGTTTTTTTTAGGATTATATATTTTGGTACTAGACCTAAACTCACTGTAACGATTACAAGCTAACACAGACTGCCAAACAGTTGACCAAACCCATCTAGATAAACCAAAACGCTTATATTTTCTCGCAAAAGCTGGCTTTGTATTACAGAAAAACTCTTCTAAATTCTCCATAAGTTTGTAACCATCATAACGTGATTCATTTACATAACTCATAGCAGAAGATTCTCTAGTTCGATATAAATATAATTGCTTTCTTAAATAACCAATTTTCTTAGAATTAGCTAGTAGTTTATAGATAAATTCAATATCTTCACTATATCTATAACCTTCAGAAAACATAATATTGTTTTTTATTATTATATCTTTTTTTGCAAAAACAAACACTCCTGGGGCTAAATCCCTTAAAAGAAATTTGCTTAAAGCTTCCATGCTAGTTAATATTTCATGTCTTTCATCATCACTATGTAACGTGTTTATACTACATTCTTCTGATATTTCCCTACATCTGCATATAGAAACATCCAAGTCATTTAATTCACTCATTTCTAACATATCACTTAAATAGTCAGGTGTAATCATATCATCAGAGTCTACAAAGCAAATATATTTTCCACTAGAATGTCTGATTCCATTATTTCTTGCAGCACTCACGCCTGCATTTGCTTGATAGATTCTTTTTATTCTCATATTACTATCCTTAGCATATTTATCAATTAGAATGGATGATTTATCTTTTGACCCATCATTAATTAAAATTATTTCAAAATCTTTACATACTTGATTTTCAAATGATTTTAAGCAATTTACTATATATTTTTCAACATTGAAAACTGGTATTATTACACTTATCATAATTATTCTCCCCAAACAACCCTATTTACATAATCAGTATAAGACAAAACAATTCTCAATACCTTTTCAGATACATTAGGCATTCTATAGTCAGCTACTTGTCTCAATGTTTCACTATTCTGTGTTTCTAGAACTTTTAACCCTTGAAGTATCCTTTCTTTCTTGAGACCAACCATCATAACAGATGCCTCTTCCATGGCTTCAGGTCTTTCATGTGCCTGTCTAATATTTAGAGCTTTAAAACCAAGTATAGACGATTCTTCACTAATAGTTCCACTATCACTCAATACCGCCTTT
>JAAYOI010000034.1 GCA_012520435.1 Mollicutes bacterium | reverse complement strand
GCGTCTATTATTGGATTGCCAATTTCTCTGATGAATATTAATAAAAATAAATATCGTATTATTCCTTTTGGACCATTTTTAAGCGCTGGTGCTTTACTAATTTTATTTACCAAAATAAATGTTGAATGGTTTATAAATATATTAAAATAAAATTTATTAATAAAAAAGAGTATTGTTTAGCAATACTCTTTTCAAATGCTTACATTATCAATTTCATCAAAAATAATAGGTATTGGTTCACTAGCAGGTTCATTATCATTTTGATGATTGTTCATACTATTAACATTTTCGTTGATATTATTATCTGTATTAGTAGGTATATTTTGATTAAGGGTATTTTCGTTAACATCGTTTATATCATTGAAAATATCAGTTTTACTTTCATTAATTTCAGTTTGATGCGTTAAATTTGTATAATCAATAGCAGTTTTTAAATCATATTCACCATATACACGATCATCATCTTCAAGTTCTATTAATTTAAGAACTTCTTCAAAAGTAGTTAAACCTTTTGCGACTTTTTCTAATCCATCTTGAAGAAGGGTATTAACATCAGCTTTATAGACCATTTCACGTAAATTTTCTTTTGATATACCTTCACTAATTGCATCTCTAATTTCTTGATTAATTAAAAGGACTTCATGAATCGCAATTCTTCCTTTATATCCGTTACCACATTCTTCACAACCTTCACCAATATATACTTCATCTATATCTTGATTAAGAATTTTCTTAAACAAATCTTTTTCATATTGATTAGTTTTACGAGAAATGCGACATTTTTCACATAATTTACGTGCAAGTTTTTGTGAAATAATTCCAGTTAAGGAACTTGCTAATAAGTAACGTTCAACTTCCATATCAAGTAAACGTTCAATAGTATTAAGCGAGTTATTAGTGTGAAGGGTAGAAAGAACTATGTGTCCAGTAATTGATGCACGAACCGCAATTTTAGCTGTTTCTGCATCACGAATTTCTCCAACCATAATAATATCAGGGTCTTGACGTAAGATTGAACGTAAAGCTGCTGCGAAAGTTAAACCTATTTCACTATTAACTTGAATTTGGTTAATTCCTTCAATATCCATTTCAATTGGGTCTTCAACAGTAATAATATTAGTTTCTTCACGATTTAATTTTTGTAATACTGCATAAACAGTTGTAGATTTACCAGTACCAGTTGCCCCTGTAACTAGAATAATTCCATTAGGTACACTAATCATTTTTAATACTTTATGGAAGTTTTTATCACTAAAACCTAAATTTTCAAGTCCACTTAAACTCATTGAATAATCTAAAATACGAATAACCATTTTTTCACCTTCACTAGTTGGAATAGATGAAACACGCAAATCTAAGTTAACATTTTGTAAAGATGCTTTAATCGCACCATCTTGGGGTAATCTTGTTTCGGTTATATTCATTCCGGCAATAATTTTAATACGGGTAATTAAATTTTTCTTTATAGTATTAGGTATTTCTGCATAATTAATTAATAATCCATCGATTCTAATACGAACTTTCATATATTCTGGTAAAGGGTCAAAGTGTATATCACTCGCACCTCTTTTAGCTGCATCTACCATTATTTCATTTACTATTTCAACAACTGGCATTTTTTCAAAATCAAACTTTTGCAACATAAAAAATTCATCCCCTTTATTCTTTTTGGACTAGTATTTATTCTGAATATATTATATAATATATTTAGAATAAATGCAATCATAAAGAGGTGAGTTTATGAAAAAACTTAATAATAAAGGTTTTATGATGATTGAAATTTTAGTTGTATCAACTTTTATCATTTCTGTTTTTATTTATTTGTTTGTTCAATTTAGATCAATTAATCATAGTTATCAAATAAGTTTTAAATATAATACTGCCAATGGATTATATGCTGTGAATAATATAAAAAATTTTTTAAATTATATTGATATAATTAATATTGAAAATGGTGTAGAAGATTTTTATTATGTAGATATAAGTGAATGTCCAGAAAATTTTATTCAATCTACAGTTATAGAATACTGTGAAATATTATTTGAAAAATTAAATATAGAAAAAGTATATATTACTAAACAAGATTTAACAGATCTTAATCTACATATTAAACGTTCACAATTTACACCTTTTGATGAAGATACTAAAGATTTTATTGATTATATTAAGTATGATTATAAGGTTAATGGATATCGAATTGTTGCGAAATTTAATGATGGTACATTTGGCACATTAAAATTACGTTAGGAGGAAAAAATGTGAAAAAAAGAAATGGTTTTACGACAATTGAATTAATTATTACCATAACATTAACCTTAGTAATAATGGGATTTCTTTTAGAAATATTGTTTATTTTAAAAGAAATATATGTATCTAATGGAATACGTACAGAACTATTGATTAAACAAGCTTTAATAAGCCATAAAATAAATCAAGATTTTACTAATTATGAGGTTGAAAATATTATAAATTGTTTAGATGAAGAAGATGAATGTATTGAAATAAGTTTTAAAGATGGACCAACAAAAAAATTAAGTATTGATCGTAATGAAAATATTCTTAAATATGGGGATTTTGTTACAAAATTAGTTGATAATAGTAAATTTGGTGAACCAATAGCAACTAGTGAAACAATAATAGGAGTTCCTCATGTATTTAATGACACAATTATTCAAATTAAAATACCAATTACATATCCAACATATGATGAAGATTTTGGAATAAATATTATATATCAATACAATAGTACTATTATTTCAACTATTGATGATAATTTTAGTTTTTAATAATTAAATTATGATAATCCACGTATCAAATGTAAAAAATACCAAAAAAGAAGATATAAAGGCATGTAGTATTCTAGCTGTTAAAAAAGGTAAATATTTAATTTTAATATCATTTAAAATACCCATTACTTGCATGTGAACACTTAAACCACCAAACGAAATAATCATCGTCGATAAAATACTTTTTAATTTTAGAGGAATATCTAAAAGACTAATATATTTTAAACCTTGAGTCATTTCAATAAAACCATTTAAAATACTTTGATTGTAATTATTAAAATTAATATTATTATCAATAATAGTTGTTAATACTAAAAACATTGTTATTATTCCTAAAACAAGCAATAAAGTATTTATACTATTTATTAAAGAATTAGTAATTATCTGTCCAAAACTTTTTTCATTATTAATTCTTTTCTTATGCATATTTAAAACCGCACTTTTTATTGAAATATTACTTTTTTCATTATTCGATGGATAAAAATTACGAAAAATAATACCAATAATGATATTAGTAAAATAATGACAAATCAATATTAATAAACCAACATCTTTATTATTTAAAAATAAAATAGATATGGTTCCAAGAATAAATAATGGGTTAGAAAAATGACTAAACATTAATATTTTAGTTGCTTCATATTCATTGATTAAACCTTTTAAATATAGTTCTCTAGTATATTTCGCACTACTGGGAAACCCAGATATAATACTCATAATAAAAATGAAAGCACAATTACTATTAATTCGAAATAATTTATGCATAAAAGGTTTAAATAATTCACCAATTAATTCAACAAAACCATAATTAATTAAAATTTCAGATAAAACAAAAAAAGGAAATAAAGATGGGAAAATATTATTAATAAAAAGATTGATTGAAAAATCAACTGTCTCTAAAATAGTATCAGATTTAGTTAAAATTTGAAATATTAAAAATAAAAGAATAATTATTATAACAATACTACTAAATATTTTTTTCATAATTGCCACCTTATTAACTATATTTAATAATAGAGAGGAAGTTATTATGCTTACTAAACTATATGACAATATTAAAAAAATCATTTATGAAAATTATAAATTAATATTAGGGTTTTTTGTTCTTTTAATTTTATTTACAATAAAATTACCATTTTATATAAATACACCTGGAGGAGTTATTGATATATCAAAAAAAATAAAAATAGATACTCCTTATGAAATTAAAGGTTCTTTTAATTTCGCATATGTTACGGAAATTACAGCTACTATACCAACTTTAATTGTTGCTTATTTTAATAAAGAATGGGATATTTTAAAAAAAGAAGAGATTGTTTATGCGAATGAAACACTAGAGGATGTATATTTTAGGAAACATTTATTATTAGATGAAGCTAATCAAAATGCGATATTGGTGGCTTATAGGTATGCTAATAAAGAGGTAAAAATTATAGAAGAAAAATTATATATTACTTATATTGATATAGAATCTAAAACTAATTTAAAAGTAGGGGATGAATTATTAGAAATTAATGATCAGGTTATTATTGATCGAACCCAAATAAATAATATTATTCAAAATACTGAAATAGGAACAAAAATTTATTTTAAAGTAAAAAGAAATGATAAAATTATTGATTGTTATGCGGAACCAATTATCCTTGAAGAAAAAAAGATGATTGGTATAATAATAAATAAAAAACGTAAAATGGAAACTGATCCACCAATTGAATTCAATTTTAAAGAATCAGAATCAGGACCATCAGGTGGTTTAATGATGGCCTTAACCATCTATAATTATCTTATTCCGGAAGATATTACGCATGGATATGATATTGTTGGAACCGGAACCATTGATGAAGATGGTAATGTTGGTAGTATTGGTGGGATTGAATATAAACTAAGAGGAATTGTTAAAGCAAAGAAAAAAAATTTTTTAGTACCAGCTGGTGAAAATTATGAAGAAGCTATGAAATTAAAAAATAAAGAAAATTTTGATATAGAAATTATACCTATTTCTACTTTTGATGAAGCATTGGAATATTTAGAAACATTAAAAAAATAACTTGTTATCAAGTTATTTTTTATATATTAAAACTTTAAATTTAGATGTTTCTTTTTTATTATAAAATTGATAATTTAAAACAATATCATCTTGTATTATTTTATTATATTTTTCTTGATTTTTTACATTTTCAATAATATTGTTCGCAATTGGTGTATTTGGTAAAACAATAAAAGAATTTATTTTATTTTCAACACTCAAATCTAAAATATCAAAAATTAATCTTTTTGATTCTTCCTCTGGATCAATTTCATCAAAAATATCATATGCACAACTATAAGGACATACAGAAATCATTAGATGATAATTAGATACATTTGTATAACGATTAAAAACATCATAAATTTTTAAATTAGAAATTTTTGGCTTAGGATATTTAATTATTTCATAAGCATCAATGTTTTCATAGAAAGTAGCTAAAATAATTGCAAGCTCAAATCTACCAGCACCAATTTCGCACAAATTTTTATGTTGAGTTGGACTAAATAAATTCTTAATTATATTCGCAACATATAAATGTCGATTATATATAAACGGTTCATTTTTCTTTTTGTTTTGATGATATTGTTCTAAAATATCCATATTTATTCACCTTGGGTATATATTGTAATCAAATATTAAAAAAAGTCAAATTTTAAGTATATAAAAAAAAGAATAATAGACTTATGAGTTTATTTTTGTTAAAATGAATATATAGGTGGTAATATGACAAGAAATGAAGTTGATATCAATAAAGTAACACCCATGATGCGTCAATATCTAGAAATTAAAAAACAAAATGAAGATATTATTCTTATGTTTAGATTAGGGGATTTTTATGAGATGTTTTTTGAGGATGCTATCATCGCTTCAAGAGAATTAGAACTCACTTTAACAGGTAAAAATGCGGGATTAGATGAAAGAATTCCAATGTGTGGGGTACCACATCATTCGGTTAATGTTTATGTTGAAAAATTGATAGATAAAGGATATAAAGTAGGTATTTGTGAACAATTAGAAGATCCAAGATTTGTTAAAGGTATTGTAAAACGTGATATTGTTCAAATTATTAGTAAGGGTACGATTATTAACAATGAATCTTTAAATGAATTAGAAAATAACTATATTGGTAATATTATTGATTTTAATCATGCATATGGAATTAGTTATGCCGATATATCAACTGGTGAAATTAATGTTACTTTAATTGAGCATAATCCTACTAAATTAGTAAGTGAAATAATTAATCTTGGTATTAAAGAAGTAGTTGTTAGTGATAAATTAGATAAAAGTATTGTTTCCATTTTAAAAAATCAATTTAGAGTAGTAGTTAGTATTTATGATGATATAAAAACTTATTCAGAATATGAATATATTTATAGTCATATTAAAGATATAAGATGTATTGAAACAATAAAACATTTATTAACATATGTTACTGATACTCAAAAAAGAAGTTTAGTGCATTTACAAATCGCAAACATAAAAGAAAATAAAGATTATTTAAAAATGGATATTTATACTAAAAGAAATCTTGAATTAACTGAAACTTTAAGATTGAAAGAAAGAACTAATTCTTTAATTTGGTTACTTGATAAAACCAAAACCGCAATGGGTTCAAGATTACTAAAACAATATATTGAAAATCCATTAGTTGATCCTAATGAAATAAATAGACGATATGATATTGTGGAAACTTTATTAGAACAATTTATTATTAAAAGTGATCTACAAAATTACTTAAATGAAGTATATGATCTTGAAAGATTAAGTGGTAGAATTGCATTTGGTAATGCGAATGCAAGAGATTTAATGCAACTTAAGAATTCTTTAAAAGTATTACCAAATATTAAAGATGCTTTAGAAAAAATTAATTTTTATAAAGCAATTGATCCATTAAATGATTTATATCAATTATTAGAAAAAAGTATTTATGAAAATCCACCGATTACTTTAAAAGAAGGATATTTAATTAAAGAAGGATTTAATGCAGAATTAGATGAATTAAAAAATTTAAGAAAAGGTGGTAAAGATTTTATTGCTCATTTTGAGGCTGAAGAAAGAGAAAGAACAGGTATAAAAAATTTAAAAGTTGGGTATAATAAGGTATTTGGATATTATATTGAAGTATCTAAAGGTAATATTGGACTAATTAAAGACGAATATGGTTATGAAAGAAAACAAACATTAAGTAATTGTGAACGTTATATAAGCCCAATATTAAAAGAAAAAGAAGCTATGATATTGAATGCCGAAGAAAAGATTATTGAACTTGAATATCAATTATTTTGTGAAATAAGAGATAAAATTAAAGAATATATACCAAAATTACAAGAAATATCTAAAACAATTAGTGAAATAGATGTTTTACAAGCATTTAGTACAGTAACAGAAGAAAATAATTATATAAGACCAATTTTAACTGAAGAAAGAAAAATTGAAATACTAGAAAATCGTCATCCAGTTATTGAAAAAGTTATAGATGAAGAATTTGTACCTAATGATATTATGATGGATGAAAACACTAATATTTTGTTAATTACAGGACCAAATATGGCTGGTAAATCAACATATATGCGGCAACTAGCAATAACCGTTATAATGGCTCAAATAGGTTGTTTTGTACCAGCTAAAAAAGCGATAATACCAATTTTTGATGCGATATTCACAAGAATAGGTGCAAGAGATGATTTAGTTGGTGGTGAATCAACTTTTATGGTGGAAATGAAAGAAGCCAATAATGCCATTATGAATGCAACCGAAAAAAGTTTAATTCTTTTTGATGAGTTGGGTAGGGGAACGGCTACTTTTGATGGTATGGCTTTAGCGCAAGCTATTATTGAACATATTCATGATAAAATTAAGGCTAAAACTTTATTTTCTACGCACTATCATGAACTTACGGATTTAGAAAAAAGCTTAAAACATTTAAAAAATATTCATGTTAGTGCTTATGAAGAAAATGGGGAAATTATTTTCTTACATAAAATTAAAGAAGGTAGTGTTGATAAAAGTTATGGTATTAATGTTGCGAAACTTGCTGAACTACCTACTAGTTTAATTAATCGTGCTAGTCAAATTTTAGAAATATATGAAAATAAAGAGAAAAAACGTGATATTAAAATACAACAAGCCTTACCTTTAGATGAAATTATGGTTAGAGAAGAATCAAAAATAGAAAAAGAACTTGAGAAAATCAATCCCTTAAAAATAACACCTTTAGAAGCTTTAAATATTCTATATCAATTAAAAGAAGAAATGAAAAAAAATAAATAAAATATATTTTAATAGGAGGATTTAAAATGAAAATATTAAAAAGAGAAAATAGTTGGGTTTGGTTATTATTATTTCTTTTTTCAAGTGGAAGTAGTACTCTTGTTTTAGGAGCTCTATTAGATGTTTATAATCGTGATGCTTGGTATGCCAAATGGCAATATTGGGTAATGGGTTTATTATTCTTTATCTTTCCTTTCTTTATTATGCTTGTTATCTTTAATATTCAAATTATTGCCTTAACGGCTGCTAAGTTAGATGTTTCTGGTAAAGAAATATACTTATCACCATATATTTGGATATTATGCGTGATTATTCCTGTTTTTGGGTGGATTTTTGTACTAGTAATGTATTTATATCTTCAAATTTTTACTATCATTAAACTTTATCAAGGCGAAGGAGAAAAATATATTATGTAAAATAGTAAATTTATTTACTATTTTTTCCTTTTTTGTGCTAAAATGAATATAGGTGGTAACATGGAACAACTTAATAGAAGTAAATTACGTAAAATAATAATGACAATTCTTTATCAAATAAATGTATATGATAAAAATAAAATAAAATATGAAGTTAATGATGTTATTAAAAGTGTTTTAGAAATAGATAATGAATTTGTTAAAGAAGTTGTTTATGGTATTGTAACTTATAAAAATGAAATCGATAAACTAGCAAATAAATACATAAAAAAAGGTTGGACAATTGATCGTTTAGGACATACTGATCAAGCTATTCTTAGAATTGGTATTTATGAACTTATGTATACTGATACGCCGGATATTGTTGCTATTAATGAAGCTATCGAACTTGCTAAGCTCTATAGTGATGAAGAAGTAAGAAAAATGATTAATAGTATTCTTGATAAAATATATCATAATAAACAGGGATAATATGGAACTAAATTTAGAAAAATATTTAACGGTTGGAGCTTTAACAAGATACTTAAAATACAAGTTTGATAGCGATGATAATTTAAAAAAAGTATATTTAAAAGGCGAAATATCTAATTTTAAACCACATACTTCAGGCCATTATTATTTTTCCATTAAAGATGATACAAGTAAGATTAATGCGGTTATGTTTAGTAATAAAGTTTATTCTTTAACTTTTACTCCAACTGATGGCATGAAAGTTTTAGTTACAGGACGTGTTAGTATTTATGAAGCAACTGGTAATTATCAAATATATGTTGAAGAAATGATTGAAGATGGTTTAGGTAATTTATATATTGCTTTTGAACAATTAAAGCAAAAATTAGCTCAAGAAGGTTTATTTGATTCCAAATATAAAAAAACAATACCTAAAATTCCAAGTCGTATTGGTATCATAACCGCACCAACGGGAGCGGCTATTAAAGATATTTTATCAACGATAAAAAGAAGATTTCCAATATGTGAAACCATTTTGTTTCCAAGTTTAGTTCAAGGCGAAAATGCCGCTTTAGATATTGTTCGTAATATTAAACTAGCCGAAAATTACAATCTTGATGTTTTAATTGTTGGACGTGGTGGTGGCTCAATTGAGGATTTATGGCCATTTAACGAAGAAATAGTAGCGCGTGCTATATTTGATTGTCCTATACCCGTAATAAGTGCTGTAGGGCACGAAATCGACTATACAATAAGCGATTTTGTAGCTGACCTGCGAGCACCAACACCAACTGGTGCAGCTGAACTAGCTGTCCCTAATATGATTGATTTAATACGCTATATTGAACAATTAAAAATTCGTCTTTCCGAAAATATTTTAAAAAAAGTAAATTATCAAAAATTATATTTAGATAGTCTTAAAAATTCCTTTATTATTAAAAATCCAATAATTATGTATGAAAATAAAAAACAATATTTAGATAATATTATGGAAAAAATTACTAACATTATTAATCGTGAAATAGAAGTAAATAAGATTCATTTAATAAATTTAAAAAACAAAAATATTTTACTTAATCCATTACTTTTATATAAAAATAGTGTTATCAAATTAAATCATTTAATTGAAAAATTACAATTAGTTAATCCTTTAGAAACTTTAAAAAGAGGTTATACTTTAACTTATATTGATAATAATATTATTACTGATATTAACAATATTAAAATTAACGATAAATTAACAATAAAATTTCATAATGGTTTAGTAAAAACAATTGTTGAAGAAATTAAGGAGGAAATGAAAAATGAGTAAAGAAATGAAATTTGAAGAGAAAATAAATGAATTGGAAAAAATTATTAATGAATTAGAAACAGGAAATGTTGATTTAGAAGAATCAATTGAAAAATATACTAAAGCTATGAAATTAGTTAAAGAATGTGATGAACAACTTAAAAAAATAGAAGAAAAAGTAAATAAAATAGTAGCTGAAGATGGGACACTTAAAGATTTTGAAATTGAAGCAGAAAGTGAATAAATACCTTTTATGGTATTTTTTTTATAATATAAATAATTTATTACTTATCATAATAATAATGTAGTCTGTATTAAAAAGGAGATGTTTTTTATGTTTTTAAAAAATTTAAAAAAAGCATGCTTAATTTTTCTTCTAACATTAATTATTATACCAACTTATGTTTATGCTTATTCAGACTACATTATTGTTGGTGGCGAAAATATTGGAATAGAATTGAATTCTAAAGGTATTATGGTCGCTGGTATGTATAAAGTCAACAACACTTATCCAGCCAAAGAAGCAGGATTAAGAGTTGGAGACATCATCTTAAGTATTAATGGCCATAAAGTTTCTAGCATCAACGAATTAATTGAGAGAATTGATAAAAGTGCTAGTAATGGAACCGTAAGAATTGGTTATTCTCGTAATAACCAACAAATGTTTACAACCCTTTCTCTGTTTAAAGATCAAAACAATGTATATAAAACAGGACTTTATGTTAAAGATACTGTAACAGGGATTGGGACACTAAGTTTCATTGATCCTAAAACCAAAATCTTTGGTGCTTTAGGACATGAAATTATCGAAAAAACAACTGGTAAAATCTTAGAAATTAAAGATGGTAAAATATTTGATTCATCAGTTACTAGTATCGAACGAAGCGAAAATGGTAATCCTGGTGAAAAGAATGCTAAATTCTATTCCAACAACATCAAAGGTAAAGTCAACAAAAACACATCTCGTGGAATTTTTGGTCAATATCTTGCAGAACTCCCTAATAAAAAAATTTATAAGGTTGCTCAACCAAGTGATGTAAGATTAGGGGAAGCAAAACTTCTTACTGTCTTAAAAGAAAAAGAAGTAAAAGAATATGATATTGAAATTATTAGAATTAATAATAATTTCAATCAAAAAACCAAAAATTTCTTATTCCAAATCATTGATAAAGAATTATTAGAAACAACCGGTGGAGTTGTTCAAGGAATGAGTGGTAGTCCAATAATTCAAGATGAATATATTATTGGTGCTATTACTCATGTTGTTATTGACGATCCTACTAAAGGTTATGGTATCTTTATTACTAATATGTTAGAAGAAGCCGAAAGATAAAAAGTGAGATAAAAATCTCACTTTTTACATATTTGAAAAATAAATAATAAAATTTACCCAATAAATAATATTGAAGATATGTACATTGCTATCATAGCAATTAATAAAATTATAGCAATTGTTCTTTGAATTTTTGGTCTCATCGAATCACCTCAATACATTTCTATTATAATACATATTTTCATAAAAAGGAATAAAAATTTTAAAAGTTAATATTATTAATTGAGGTGACGAATGAAAAAGAAAATGGACAAACTAAAAGAAAAGATTAAAGCTAATAAACAAATCATTATATTTTTATTAGGTTTAACCATTGTAGCAATTATTTTTGGTGCTATTTTTGTAACAGTTTTAAATAAAAATGATCAAACATTAGTAAAAGACTATTTAGAACAATATCTAAATAATATTAAAAATAATAAATTAGATTATTTGGTTGCCTTTAAAAATAGTTTTATTTCTAATTTAATATATATATTAACTATTTTGATATTAGGTATTTCAATAATAGGTATACCAATAATGTTATTTTTGTTTTTTACTAAATCATTTATATTAGGTTTTTCAATATCTAGTATTATTTTAAATTATAAATTAAAAGGTTGTTTATTATCTTTTATATATATATTTCCTCATCATATTATTAATATTTTTTTATTAATTTTATTAGTTATTTATGCTTTTGCATTCTCTATTAAAATTATTAATGCTTTATTTAATAAACAAACTATTGATTTTAAATTAATAACTAATAAATATTTAACTGTTCTTGTTATTACTATTATTGGTATTTTAATTACTAGTTTAATTGAAGTTTTTATTACACCATTAATAATTAAATTATTATTACCAATTATCAAATAACAAGATATATTTTTTAAGAAACTTTTATTTATAAATTTCTGCTCTACAAATTAATATTTTTCCTTTTCCTTTATATTTTTTCAATTCTTCTTCTAAATGTTTATTAACAAAATATAAATTAAATATATAATATCCAATTAATAATTGTTAGTTATTGTAACATAAAACAAAAATCTTAACAATTATTATTTTTGCATTTATTTAATATAATAAAATATCTAATAAAGTAAATTTAAATTATTTTTGTGTTTTCAAATTTTTATTGTGATATAATATGTAACAGGTGATAACTATGAAAAAAGTTGTAGTTGGAATGAGTGGGGGAGTAGATAGTAGTGTAGCAGCCATTTTACTTCAAAAACAAGGTTATGAAGTAATTGGTTTATTTATGCGTAACTGGGATAGTACAATCAATAATGATATTTTAGGAAATCCTGATTTAAATAAAGAAATATGCCCACAAGAACAAGATTATAATGATGCCTTAAAGGTATGTGAAAAACTTAATATTAAGCTTTATCGTGTTGATTTTGTGAAAGAATATTGGGATTATGTCTTCACCTACTTTTTAGATGAATTAAAAAAGGGGAGAACCCCTAATCCTGATATTATGTGTAATAAATATATTAAATTTGATATGTTTGTTAAAGAAGCATTAAAATTGGGTGCGGATTACATTGCAACCGGTCATTATGCAAGAATTAAAGATGGTAAATTATTAAAAGGTATTGATGAAAATAAAGATCAAACCTACTTTTTATCACAACTTTCTAAAGATCAATTAGCTAATGTTTTATTCCCAGTTGGTGAATTAAAAAAAGAAGAAGTAAGAAAGATTGCTAATGAATATGGTTTACCAACTGCTACTAAAAAAGATTCAATGGGAATATGTTTTATTGGAGAAAGATATTTTGCTAACTTCTTAAAAAATTATTTACCTAATCAACCTGGTGATATTGTTGATGTTGAAACTAAAAAAGTACTTGGTAAACATGAGGGATTAATGTATTATACAATTGGTCAACGTAAAGGTCTAAATATCGAAAATCGTGCAGTTAAATATTTTGTGGTAGGAAAAGATGTCAATAATAAAATACTTTATGTAGCAGCTAAAGAAGATAATGATTATTTATTTAGTGATGAAGCTATTATTGATACTATCAATTGGATAAGTGATATTAAGCCAAGTCATTGTACAGCTAAATTTAGATATCGTCAAAAAGAAGTTCCAGTTGATGTCGAATATCATGAAAATGAAATTATTGTAAGATATAAAGATAAAGTAAGAGCTGTAACACCTGGACAAGCTTGTGTTTTCTATAATGGTGAAGAATGTTTAGGTGGAGGAATTATAAAAGAAGTTCGTAAAAATGAAAAAAAATTATGGTATTTATAGTATACTATTACTTTACACTTGACAATTGACAATAAAGTGATAAAATGGTATTAGGGAGGTATGGGAATGGATAGATTAAATGAAATTTTACATGAATTAGGTATTTCAAAAGTTAAACTAGCAAAATTCCTTGGAGTATCTAGACAAATGATATATAATTATTTAGAATTAAACGATCTTAACAAATGGCCAAAAGACAAAAAAGTATTGATGTTGAATTTATTAGGTATTAAATCACCAGATGAAGTAGATAGTATTAAAGTTGATACAGATTATATTATGAGTGTTGAAGCACGTATTAATAGTTTATTTGAAAATACAGCAAAATTAGAATTAACGGAAAATAATGTTATATTTAGCGGATTAGGAAAAAAACAAAAAGAATTATTAAGTGATATTATTCAAATAATTAAAGATAAACTAGAAGAAGATGAAAGTGATATTGCATACTATACCTTCAAATATTTATACCATTTTTTACAAACAATTGATAGATCAAAAGAATTAAAATATATGTTAGGATATGTTGCGAAAGCTGCAGGCTTTGTAAAACCATTAGAATTCGTATTTAACGAAGAAGAACAATTTGTATTTGAAAGTATTATGTTTTCAGCAATGACATTATATAATAATGGTGGTGCATCTAAATCTAAATTAGCAGAATCACATAAACGATTTGTAAGTCAAATTGAACAAAAAATGGAAGAAAAAATGAGTCGTACATTAGAATTAAATGCAATTAAAGTTCAAGCTTTAAAAGAACTTGGATATTCTGAAGTAACAGAAAAGAATGTTGCTGAAGTAATTGAAAAAATGGCTGAAATTGAAGCTAGAAAAGTAACAAATTAAAATAGGGGAGATAAGTCCCCTATTTTAATATTATAAAAATTTTATAAATTAATAACATTCACTTGTTTTTATAACCGTTTAGTTATATAATATTTATATGAGATATACTTAGTAGTTGGGTGTTTTTTTCTCTGTTCAATAAAATTAATTGAACGGAGGCGATGTCCGATGATAATAGATAGATACAGCAATGGAATATCTAATTGTATTAATAGTTTTACTAGCGATACTCACAAAATTTTTATCAAAGGAATAAAAAGAAAACACCCAAACTTGGACTTACGTCTTGGAATGGGTGCTTTCTTTTCCAATATAAGATAAACATTGGACAGAGATAGCACTCAACGTCACAATGCTAAGTGTATCTCTTTTATTATTATATTATAATTTTTTAAAAACATACTATAATATAATTATGAATTTATTATAGGTAATCCACCATGGGAATCACCATATTAATTATAAACTATTCATGATCAAAAGTCAACTATATGGTATCAAAAACGCTATAAATACATTTAACTTCCTATAATGTATATTATGTTAACTTCTATATATTGATGTTTTAATGCTTAAAAATGCTTATACTACACTCTATTTATTATTTATCATTATTTTATTATTATTTATATTTAATAATAAAATAATTTAACAAAATATTCCTATTATATATCAGCATATTTAAATATATTCTACTCATAATAAAAATGGGTGATAAATTATGAAAAAGAATAAAGTACAATCCAAAAATAATAAAAATAATAATCGAGCACGAAATAATAATAGTAATATTAAAGTTGATGCAAATAATAAAAATAAAAACAAAAATAATGCTAACGATAAAAACGTTGGTTTTGATGTTGAAGCCAGCAAATCATTTCGTCTCGATGAAGATAATGAACATTCTTTTGAATTAAGAGATTGTAAATAAACCCAATAAAAGAGATATTTTATTATCTCTTTTATTTTACTCCCCTACTTTATTAATGAAAAATAAGGTGATTACCTATCATAAAAATAATTCCTATAATTATAAATATATAATATATTAATAAGTTATTATATTTTTTAGCTGTAGGTAATAATTCATAAAATGATATATGAAGCATAATTCCTGCTATTATTGCTAAAAGAATGCTCATCATAAAATTATTAATAAAATTTTTTAAAATTAGAAAAGCAAACAATGCTCCTAAGGGTTCAGATATACTAGATATAAAAGTATATAATAAAGCTTTTCTTTTTTTATTAGTAGCATAATAAATAGGAGTAAAAATACTAATTCCTTCTGGGATATTATGACATGTAATAGCAATACACAAAGACACTCCTAATCTTAAATCATTAGTAGTAGTCATAAAGGTTGCTATTCCTTCGGGAATGTTATGTAAGATAATTGCAATCATTGATATAATCCCTACTCTATATAATTTTTTATTATGAAAATCATTAATATCAGTAGGTAAATATTTATCAATAAAAGCTGATATTAATATGCCTATAACAATAAATATTGAACAAATAATAATTGAAGGAAAAGGTAAAAAAATAGTTTTTAATAATTTTAATGATTCTGGTATTAAATCAATTAATGATATAGATATCATTACACCACCAGCAAAACTTAATGAACCAATAATAATATTTTTACTTTTCTTTTTAAATAATATAATAAATAATGCACCAAACATTGTTGATAGGCCTGCTAAAGTTGATAATAAAAAAGCATATAGGACATTATTCATGAAATTCACCTATAAAACTATATGATTTTTATATTTATTTTTTATAAAAAAGATCAAAATTTTATTTTGATCCATAACACATATTAATATGATATTTTAAACTAGATTTTAACATCCATAATTGTTTTTCAAAAAATTTAATGTAATCAGTCATCATATCTACAGTATAAGTATCATTTAATTCATTAGCATACATATATATAGCTTTACTAAAATCTAACATAAAATTAAAATCATTAATTACAATTTCAAGTGTTTGAGAAATAGTATAATCTTGACTACGCATTGATTTTATATTTGATACATCTTCAAATGTTTTTAAAGATGTAATTGGATATTTTCCCATCATTTTAATACGTTCAGCTACTTCATCATACATTAAAGTAATTTTTTCATAATATTCTTGTAATTTAGCATGAATTTGAAAGAAATCCTCCCCTACTACATTAAAATGTAAATTATAAAGATTATTAATTAATACTTTTAAATTAGCTAAATATTCATTTAAAATATCGCTTAAATCAATATTATTATAACAATTTTTCATAAGACAAAAACCTCCTACATTATCATATGTGAGGTTTTTGTCTATGTTATTATATATTAGATTTTTCCTCTATTGCTTTATTTAAAACATTTATAAATTCATCTTGAATATCTTTTAATCTTTTTTTAGTATTTGCCTCAAAACGAGCGGTAATATTAGGACCAGTATTAGAACATCTAATTAAAGCCCATCCATCATCAAATTCTACTCTAATACCATCAATATCAACAAATTGATAATTTTTACTAATTGCATATTTTTTTACTTCTTCAACAATATCAAATTTGGATTCATCAGTTACTTTAAATTTTAATTCTTCAGTTGCATAATATTTATTGATTCCATCTAATAATGAACTTAATGGTTTATCAGTATGAGATAATATTTCAATTAAACGCATTCCAGCATATATTCCATCATCAAAACCAGGAAATTTATCTCTGAAGAAGACATGGCCAGAATATTCACCACCAAAATCATAATCCCCTTCTTGCATCATCATATTCATATATGAATTACCAGTACGATACATATTAGGTTCAATACCTAATTTTTTTAATTCATCAATTAATGTTTTAGAACATTTAACATCAAATAAAGCCTTTTTATTACGCATTTTATTTACAATATTACGATAAATAATAATCATATATAAATCAGCTGATATAACATTACCTTTTTCATCTACTACTCCAATTCGATCAGCATCACCATCAACAGCTAGTCCAAGATCGTATCCTAATTCAACGACTTTTTTTCTTAGATCAGCTATATTTTCATGAACAGAAGGATCAGGATGATGATTTGGAAAATTTGAATCACTTTCACAATATAATGGGTAATAATTTATCTTAAATTGATCTAAAATATCTTTAATGATAATTGAACCAGTTCCATTACCACAATCAACGACTACTTTTAAAGGACGATTACCTAA
Organism: Mollicutes bacterium; assembly: GCA_012520435.1. Lineage (GTDB taxonomy): Bacteria > Bacillota_I > Bacilli_A > RF39 > UBA660 > JAAYOI01. The sequence goes on along the minus strand of JAAYOI010000034.1, from coordinate 12,298 downwards.
ATTAATTGAATCTTTAAATAAATTTAAATATTCATTTTTAATATCTTTAATTTCAACTTTACCAGTTCCTTTAGCAAACTCTCCTTTATTAGTAAAATCTCTAAAAGCCATTATTAATGGTCCATAAGCATTACCAATTTTCGAAAAAGATAATTTAAAACCATTATATTCTTTAGGATTATGACTGGCAGTTATCATAATTCCCGTATTAAGACCATAATAATATTTGCCAAAATAATACATTGGTGTAGTAACAAGTCCTAAATTAATAACATTAACTCCAGCATCAGTTATACCTTTAATTAAAGCATTCGCAATAATTGGTGAAGATTCACGATTATCATAACCAATAATAGTTGTATAATTACCATCCTTTTTGATATATGTTCCAAAACTTTTACCAATTGTATAAGCAACGTCTTCAGTTATATCAGTACCATAAATCCCCCTAATATCATATTCCCTAAAAATATTTGGATTAATATTACTTACTATTTTCATAAAAACCTCCTACTTATTTTTGGCATGCGGATGAAATTTATCATAATTTTCTTTTAATTTTTCTCGTGATACGTGAGTATAGATTTGCGTAGTAGAAATATTCGCATGCCCTAATAATTCTTGAATACTACGTAAATCAGCCCCATAATCAAGTAAATGAGTGGCAAACGAATGTCTTAAGGTATGTGGTGAAAAATTAGTTTTAATACCCTTTTGACGAGCAAGATTTTTAATAATTTTAAAAAATCCTTGTCTAGTCATTTTTTTACCATGATTATTTAAAAATAAATAATCATTATATTCTTTTTTTAAAAAACTATCGCGATAATATGTTAAATATTCATAGATGGCAGCAAGGGCATAATCACCAATAGGAATAATCCTTTCTTTACTACCCTTTCCAAATGTTTTTAAAAGTGCCATTTTTAAATCAATATCATGAACTTTTAAATTAATTAATTCACTAACTCTAAGGCCAGTTGCATACATGAGTTCTAACATAGCTTTATTACGATAATCATAATTTTCTTTTAATTCAATATTAAGTAATAATTCAACTTCTTCTTTTGATAAAACTTTTGGTAAACTTTTACGAATTTTAGGCATTTCAACAAAATCCATAGGATTATGTTTTATTTCTTTTTCTAAAATTAAATATTTATAAAAACCTCTAAGACATGAAATATGACGAGCAATACTTTTTTCTGATAGTTTTTTATCTTTTAAAAAATTTATATAATTTTCAATATCTTTATTATTTATATCAGTAAATTCTTTATTATTTTTTTTAAAAAATTCTAAAAAAGTTTCTAAATCTTTCTTATATGATTCAATAGTATTATTACTATATTTTTTATCAATTAATAAATAATTAAGAAAATCTTTAATTTTATATGTTAAATCCATACTTACTCACCTATTTATTACCTTTTTTAGTATTTTCTATATCATTAGCAACTTCTCTCATACAATAAGTTAATTCTTCATTTGTATATGCTTTGATTGAAGGAGACTCTACATTATCTTCTGACATACTTAAATTATGAGTTTTACTTCTTTTAATTCAGATAGCATAAATCTCTTATCTTCCATTATTTTCACCATTTAAATTATATCAAAAATACTATAAATTTACTAGAATATTTGGTAAAATATATATAGGTGATTTAAATGCATGAACCATTGGCAATAAAATTAAGGCCAAAAACTTTAGATGATATTGTTGGACAAGAACATTTAGTTGGTAAAAATAAAGTCATTCGTAATATGGTCAAAAATAACCATCTTTTTTCGATGATTTTATATGGTAAACCAGGTATTGGTAAAACTACTTTAGCAATGGCTATTGTTAATGAATTAAAGTTAAATTATCGTATATTAAATGCAGTTATTAATAATAAAAAAGATTTTGACATTGTGGTAGAAGAAGCTAAAATGTACAATGGTATGGTTGTAATAATGGATGAAATTCATCGATTAAATAAAGATAAACAAGATTTATTATTACCATATCTTGAAAATGGTTTAATTACTTTAATTGGTATTACTACTTCTAATCCATATCATAAAATTAATCCAGCGATTCGTAGCAGGTGTCAAATTTTTGAATTAAAGGAATTAACTGATGAAGATATTATTAAAGCTTTAAATAAAGCCGTAAAATGCGAATATTTACCTAATATTAAAATAGATAATGAAACAATTGAATATATTACTAAATTATCTAGTGGTGATTTAAGAAATGCTTATAATTTATTAGAAATAGCGTATTATTCAACTAATGATTATAAGATTACTATTGATGTTATCAAAAATATTAATAGTAAACCTGTATTTTTTCATGATAAAAATGAAGATGGTCATTATGATGTTCTTAGTGCTTTTCAAAAATCGATTCGTGGTAGTGATGTTAATGCTGCTCTTCATTATCTAGCAAGACTCCTTGAAGTTGAAGATTTAGATTCAATTTATCGCCGTTTATCAGTTATTGCATATGAAGATATTGGACTTGCGAATCCTAGTATTGGACCAAAATTAGATGCGGCTATTAATGCATGTGAAAGAGTTGGCCTTCCAGAAGCTAGAATTCCCTTAAGTGCAGTTGTTATTGAAATGGCTTTATCACCTAAATCTAATAGTGCAATTATGGCCATCGATAAAGCATTAAATGATATTCGTAGTGGTAATGTTGGTAATGTTCCAAAACATCTTAAAACTAATTCTAAAGATTATTTATATCCTCATGATTATCCTAATGCTTGTGTTAAACAACAATATTTACCTGATAAAATTAAACATAAAGAATATTATCAACCTAAAACAACTAGTAAATTTGAAACTAGTTTAAAAAGTGTTTATGAAAAATTGAAAAAAAGTAGTCAATAGATGCTAGTCCCTATCAAGTACACACTAAATAAAAAAATAAATTAGTTGGTAAACTTTAATCTATATTGTACAGGTGATAAGTATCATAATTTTTTTTGAATATGTTCGTTGTTATACCAATGAACGTATTTTTTTATCTCTTCTAATTAATTTATGATTTAAATTTGTATTGTATTTATTTTTAATATGATATTTTAATCTTATTGTTCCATATATCCTTTTTATTTAGTGTGAACTTTAGAGGTATTATAATCATAGACTACTTTTATAATTTTAAAATAAATAATTCTAATCCTATCTTTTTATCAATTAAACCACTTTTTATATCAATATTTAAATCTGCTAATTCATTTAAACAATTAAGTAACTTCCTACTCTCATATTCCCTCCCCTTCTCTAGTGCTAATTTAATGCGATAGGGGTGGATACCTAAATTATTGATAATATCTTTTTCGGTATAACCTTTTTTATACAATTCTTTAACTTGATACATAATTCTTATTTGATTTGCTATTATAACTATTATTTTAACTGGTTCTTCATTTATTTTTAATAATTCATGATATATTTCTAAAGCTTTTTCTTTATTTTTATTAATAAGACAATCAATAAATTGGAAGATATCTGTTTCAATATTTTTATTAGTTAAATTAATAATATCATCAGTTGTAATATTAAATTCATCATCTTTATATATTTTAATTTTAGTTATTTCTTGATGTAAGATACCTAAATCTTTACCAACCCTGTCAATTAATAAATTAATATCTTTTAAATTTATTTTATAATTATCAAATTCTTCTTCAATAAAATTAATAAGATTTAATGTTTTATTAAATTCTTTTACAATTCCTTTATCTTTTATTATTTTAACTATTTTTTTTCGTTCATCTAATTTTTCACTATTCACAACAAATATCATAATCGTATTAGGATTATAATTATTTAGATATTGTTCTAATTTTTTAAGATCTTGTTCAATATTATTTTTTGTGGTATTAGTAAAAAGATAACTATCATAGATAATAATTGCTTTATTATTACTAAATAAGGAAATAGTAGATGCATCATCAATAATTTTTTCAATTGGTGTTTCAGTTAAATCATATTGACTAATATTAATATTCTCAATATGATGATTTTTTAATATTTTTTTTATTTCTCTTTCGATTAGAAATGTTTCTAAACCATATAATAAGTAAAGCATGCTTATCACTCTTTCTAATCAATAACGATGTATGGATTATCAATTGAACCTGTACCAGTAATTTTAATATCGCTTCTTAAATAGACAACCGGATAAATGGTATAACCATTTTCGGCTGTATTAACGGCGGCTAGACTACCATCATCTTTTAGAGCCCAAGCAGTTTGTTTACCGCTATCAGTAGCTGTCATTGTCCAATATGGATAATCACGAACTAAAAAATTATTGTTTTTGCAGTCAGGAGTTGAAGCATAAGATCCTTTTTCACAACTAACTTTTAAGTAATCACTAACCGTTATTAAACCTAATTTTCCTTGATAAACTGGTAACTCTGAACTATTTTCAAGGTTATTAGTTCTTTCTTGTAAAATATCAGCACTTAAACTTTGATTGATAAAACGAACTCCGCCAATGTACCAAGTTGCCTCAACAATTTTTGAATTCTCACCACTAAAATTAATCTTAATTTGGTCATTAATACTATTATTTTTTTCCCATGTTTTTAATAAAGCTAGAATAGTTGAATTGTGCCAATTATTATTGCTTATATCATTCCAAACAATTAAATCTTTTAAATCTTCAAGTTCATTAATTGTATTATTGCATTTATTATTAACGGATTTTCCTATATACATAATTTTTATAGTATTATTTTGAGCAATATTAATAATATGCCAACAATTTCCTTCAAAAATAAGATAATTATTAAGTTTATTACCTTTAAAATAATATTTTGAACTAAAAGGTTCATTCTTATCAAACCCTGTTTTTATTATATCTTTATATAACCCATTACCCTCTGTAACTAAATTATCTCTAATTATTTTTCGAGCAGCTAATGTTATATATTTTTCCATAAAGAAATAAAAAAATGTTCCACTTAATAATAAAACAATTATTAAGAGTATCAATAATATATTTACTTTCTTTTTTTCTTTCTTATTTTTTCTTTTTTTATTGTTTTTTTTCATTTTATCACCTTTTTCTATCTCTTTCATAACCATATTATATCATTATTTTAATAAAAAATATATATTTAACTTGCAATGTTTTTAAAAAAGTGTTATAATGTTATCCTATAATTTAATGGGGAGGTTATGGTATGGTTAGATTAGGTAAATTACCAAATGGTATTGGACTTTTTAATTTTAAGAAAAAGATGAAAATAGTCTTACAAACCGATAATATGAAAAATATTTTAGCTTGTTTTGATAATTCATATGCTATCCAAGATGTCCCTAAAAAAAACGATATTGATTTTATTGATTTTGATGTTTTAAAAGATGAAAATAAGGAAATATATGATCATATAGATAGCTTGTTTATGGCTTGTAGGGCAAGAATAATGGTATATGAAGAAACACATTCATATTTTGATATTAAAAGAATGAAATTCGTATCTTATTATCAAAAAAGAGAAAATGGCATTAGTGAAATAAGATATCCAACAGATGATGATATTCCAAATGATAAAAAAACTTTCTTTGGAATTACTAAATATAATGATTTTGCCTATTCCCTAACTTTATATAAATTAGGGGTTAATGGAAATAATATTAACATCAATAATAACAATAAAAATAATATAACAAGTGTATGTATTAAATATCGAGATCAACATGACAGCGATTTATATACACATTATAAAACATTTTTGAAATCATTACATGATTTAGCAATCGAAGATTTCGAAAAAGTAAATGAAGAATTTGAAGCATATGCTAAAGCTAATCAAAATAATGATAAGCAATTAGTTAAACAAATAAATAAAATTAATTAATAAAAAATAGTGTAAAACACTATTTTTTAAATATCTAAATTTAATTCATTTAAAATATCTTTAACTTTTGGCATGAATCCTATTTTATCAGGTAAATAAATTGGAAATTGATAATAATAACCAGGATATGGATTACCCTCAATTAAACATGGGCCAAATGGTGTGATAGCTACATCCCAACCAACATAACGAATAGTTGGACATAATTTACTTGCTTTTTTAACTAATTCAACACAAGCATCCCAATCTTTTATTTTGATACCCACTATATCACGATTAGTAAGAGGATGAATATCATAAACATTTTCTTCTAAATCAGTTCCTGGATAAATTGTTTCTCCTTTAGTAATATCAATTGGAACAACCATTCCCCCACTACAAGTATTATCAACAAAACCACCATTACCAACTCTTAAAAAAGCATTTAAAATTAAAGTTTTATCATTATTAGTAATAGTAATAATTCTAACGGTATTAACTGATTTATCATGTATTTCATTTAAATAATCAACTTGTTTAAGAACTTCTTCAATAATTTGTAATTTTTTATCTTTTAAATATTGATATAATTGTTCAGGATTAGAAAAATCTGAAACTATTATTTTTTCAATTCCTACTCCCCCACTACCATTATTAGGCTTAGCAATAATCTCATCTTTATTTTCTAACCATTTAATAAAGGTTTTTTTATCACCATTATCAAGATATATCCAATCTCTTTTTAAATAATCTTTAAATAATTCATTAAATTCATTTTTATTATCTAAAATATGCATATCTTCTTTTTTATTTAAAGCATTTACTAATTTATTATTATATCCTCTAGTGATATAAGTTTTTCGATATTTAGATTTTAAAGCATATAAACCAAAATATAGATAGTCATTATATCCCGCACCATATCTTAAAGCGCACCAAATCATATCAAAAACTACGAAAATCGTTAATTGTTTTTTACGTTTACTTATTTTTTTTGCTGTTTCAAACATTTTATCAAAATTTATATTATGAAATATTCTTATAATATACTTAATTGTTTTCATAAATCTTACTCCTATCTATATTTAATTATATCATATAAATAATTTTTTTAAATAAAAAAATCCCCATGCCTTCGCATGGGGAGCTTTCTCATGCGTCGTAATCTCTTACGACATTAATATTATATACTTTTATTTTAAATGATATACATACTTTCTAAATTTTTACAAATTTTCCTAAGGTAAATGAGTAAATATATTTTTGAACTTTAGATGTATTATATATTTTTTTAATACCTAATTCATATAACTCTAATTGTTTTTGATATCGATTAATTAACTCTTCTTCACTATTAACGATATCAGTTTTATAATCAATGATAATATATTCTTCATTATAAATACATAATAAATCAATTATTCCTTCTACTAAAATTGTATCATTAGAATCAATTTTAGAATCTATTTCTTTAACTAAAGCATTAAAACTAATATTATATTCACTATAATATGTACTATTTACGATGGTGTTGTAATATAAATCGGTCATAAAGAAATTAATAATTTTTTGAATATTAATTTGTTCTAATTCTTCTTTGGTAATAATACCATTGTTAACTAATTTTTCAATTTCTAAAGTAAGACCTTCACTATCATATTTAATAAATGGAAGATGTTCCATAATTTTATGATAAATGGTTCCAATATCAAAACCTATTTTTTCTTCAATAAATGATGGTTTATAGTAATTATTACTATTTTCTTTTAATTTGGTAGCAGTAATTTTTGTTTGATAATTAACTATAAAATCAGATTGATTAAATCTAAATCTTTGAATTAAATCATCTAAATTAATATTTACCTTTTCTTTAGGTTTAATAACTTCTTTAGATTGATAGTTATTACTATTAATTATTGTAACCTTAAAATCAACATCATCATTATATAATTTAGTTTCAATATTAGCTAAATCTCTTAAAATTTTACCATGGGGACTTTTTAAAATGATTGTTAAAATCCAATCTAAATAAGAGCTAGTATTTAATAGATATGAAGGCTTTATTTTATCATCATTACTAATTAAACTATTAATATTTTCGCATTTTGATACTAGATTATTGACACTAGCTGTCATAATTAATTTTTCTTTAGCTCTAGTAAGTCCAACATATAAAATGCGAAGTTCTTCGGCTAATTGTTTATTTAATTTATGTTTTTTCAATAACTCTAATATTAAATTGGAATTAACCTTATGTTCATTAAAATCACGTATTTTAAATCCTAAATAATAATCAACATCCATTAATATATCTTCATTTAAATCTTTAAAATTAAATCTTTTATCTAAAGTTGGTAAGAAAACAATTGGAAATTCTAATCCTTTTGATTTATGAATAGTAGTTATCAAAACACTATCTTTTTCACTAGTTGGATTAGCCCCCATTAAACTATCTTTGTTTTCAATTAAAGTTTCAATATATCTTATAAATTCATATAGAGTATGATTATCATTATCCATAAATCGATTTGCATAATTAGTCATTTCTAGTAAATTTTTTACTCTTTCATGACCATTATCCATATGACTAAAAATAGCTAATATCTTGGTATCATTATAAATATAATTTATTAATTGATAAATCGATAATTCATTAATTAAAGAACGATATTTTTCTATTTTATTAATGAAATCATTAATTTTTTCATTATTTATTTTTATCATATTATTGTATAAATAATCATTATCATCTACTCTTCTTATTTCATATAATTGATTGGTTGTAAAGGCAAAGATTGGACTACGTAAAACAGTTGTTAAGGCAATGTCATCATATGGATTATTAATTATTTGTAAGAAAGCAATTATTAGTTTTACTTCATAATTATCAAAATAGATAGGCGTCGTTTCGGTATAAACATCAATACCTTCAATTGTTAATGCTTTTCTAAAAGTATCACTATGATTGATTGCCGATCTTAAAAGAATCGCAATATCATTTAATTTTAACTTTCTAAATACTTTTTGTTTATTATCATATACTTGATAATTACTATTAATTAGTTCTTTTATTTTTCTTGCAACAAAAACAGCTTCTCTTTCTACTTTAGTTAAATCTTCATCATTATCTTCTTCATTATCATCAGTTAATAAATAAATTTCTGGTTCAATATTACTAGTCGGTTCATAAAAGGCTCCTAAATTTAACCATTCATTTTCATCATATTTAATTTCACCAAATTCTTCAGTCATAATTTTAGAAAATAAATAATTACAAAAATTTAATACTTCTTTACGACTTCTAAAATTTTGACCTAAATTAATTAATAAAGGAAATTTTTCTTTAAAGGCTTTCTTTTTTTCCTTAATCAAAAGTTCAGGACGAGCACTTCTAAAAGCATAAATACTTTGTTTGACATCCCCTACCATAAATAAATTACTTTGGTTTTTTGAAATACAATCAAAAATTAAATATTGAACCATATTAGTATCTTGAAACTCATCAATCAATATTTCATCAAATTGATTGGCAATATCTAAGGCATATTTTGTTTTTTCATATTTACCTGTTTCATAATCATAATTACTAATTAATAAATCTAAAACTAAATGCAGAATATCATCAAAACCCAAACAATTTTCCGTTTTTATTCTTTCTTTTAATTTTTCTCGATACTCTTTAGTTACATCAATTAATTCATTAATAATACTTTGAATTTCATTTAAATCATTTAAAAATGTTTCTTTATTAAGATAATCAATCATATTTTGATAATTTTTAATAATTTTTTTAAAGTTATCACGCATATTTTTAGCTTTTATTTTCAATGGATGATCACTAGTTCCACGAATACTTGGAAATTTTTCAAAATTAAATCCTTTAATACTAGTATAAAGCGAATCTAAATCTCTTTTTATAATAAATTCTTTTATACTTTTTATTAAATTAAGTTCTTGACTAAAAAAAAGATATAATCTTTCATATAACACATCATCATAACTAATCTCATCAAGAATATCTTGATAAAGAGTTATGTAACTATTAAAACTCAATAATAAATCTTGATAGAAAATTTTACTCCAAATACTTTTATTAAAACTATTAATTTGATATGAATCTTTTATTTTATCTAACCATTTTAAAGGGAAAGGCATTTTATTAATAAAATCATTAAAATCAATAATTAATTTTTCAATCGTAAATCCATTTTTATCATCACTAAAATTATCTAACAACTTTATAATTGAAGATGTTTCAATTTTAGAATCGATAAGATCACGAATAACTTCTTCTTTTAATAAACTATATTCAATTTCATCAATTACTTTAAAATTAGGATTAATTCCTAAAGTCCAAAAGTTTTCACGGATAATGTTATTATAGAATGAATCCATCGTCATTATTTTAGCTTTAGTAACTAATGATGCTTGTTTAATAAGATGTTTATTTGATGGATCATTTTTTAAAGATTCTTCAATATTGCTTTTAATTCTTTCCTTCATTTCAGAGGCTGCTAAAGTGGTGAAGGTTACAATTAATAAATGACTAATATCGCCACCATTTAAGATATATTGAATAACACGTTCCGCAAGAACAGCTGTTTTTCCACTACCGGCTGCCGCACTAACAATAATCTTGCCACCACGTTTATTAATGGCTTGTTCTTGGTCGCTTGTCCACTTAATCATTTACTTCACCACCTATGATTTTCCAAATATCAACTAATTCATATTTTTCTAAATAATGACCAATTTTGGTATTTTTTTCAACACCACAAATAGCTTTATAATGACAATATTCACAAACTTTACTATTTTTAATAGGATCAATTTTAATATCACCACTATTGATTCTTTTTCCAATTTCTATTATTTTTCTCTTCGTAAAAGCAATTAATTTAAGTAATTGTTCTTCACTATATAAAACATTATCTTTAAGACGATTATAACTATAAGCATCAATATATTCATTAATATTATTACCACCTAAAGCATCTATAACATCATCATTATTCAAAAACATACCATTTAAACGATAATCTTTACCATTATTGAATGAATAATAAACAAGCATATAAAAGATACCAGCACCCATTTTATCTTTTAAATTATTGTAAGCAAATAATAAATAAATGAATAATTGAAGATTTAAACCAACTACTATTTCATTTAAATTAATCTTTTTATCACCGGTTTTATAATCAATAATCCGATAATATTTATCATATATATCAATGCGATCAATAATACCACTTAATTTAATGGTTAATTCATTATCTTGAATAATTAAGGGATGCCACTTATCTGTATTAGCTATATCTATTTCGAAATAAGTAGGAATAAATTTATTATTATCTAATTCTTTTTTAATAATTGGCCATATTAACTTAATATTGTCATTTAAACGTTTTAAAAAATAATTAGTAGTTGCATTAATATTAAGAAGATGTTCTTTTATAAAAATTTGTTTACTATCATTTAAGATTTGGTCAATATCATCACTTTTTTCATTAATTAATCTTTCAAGTAAATAATGAATATAAGTTCCTACTAATTTTTGATCATATTTTTGTCTTTCAATTGGTTTTAAATTAAGAAGATATTGACAAAAATATTGAAATGGACATTTTACATAAGTATCTATTCTAGTTGCACTCAAATATAAATAATTTGACAAATTAGTTAAAGGTTCAACATCATAAAAATGATGAAGATAATTAATCTTATCAAATATTAATTGATACTTATTATTACTCTTAAAATATTCATTTAAAGCATGACGATATGAATTTTCATTAAATAAAGCATATTGGTTAAAAACTAAATTTTCTAAATTAATAAATTCATCTAAATGGCTTTTTTCAATAATATTTAATTTTGGAAAAAGATTATGTATCTTTTTAATAATTAAACTTGGATTTATTAAATTACCATCATTACCAACTTTACTATAAGAAAGATATGTATGTTCACTTCCACAATTTAAAAAATATAAAGTTTTAAATTGATTAATTAAAATATCATTTAAAGATGGATAATTTGAATAATATAATTCCTTTAAATAAGAGTTCAATAAAAGATTATCTTTATTTATTTTAGGAACAATGTCTTCATTCATTCCTATAAAAAATACAACTTTAGCTTTTTGACCAAATAAAGTATCACTATTACCAAATAATACTTCATTAACATAATCTTCTTCAGTTACTACCCTATTAGTATAATAATTAATTATTCTTTTTAATAACTTAATATTTAATTTTTCTTCTCCTAAATATGCATTAATAAGATCTAAAGTATGCATCATTTGATTCCAAGCATCAATATTAATTCTATTAATTAAAATATTTTCTTCAAGATAATGATAAAAGGTAATTAAAAAATCTTTAGTATTATTTATTTCTTTTAAATTACTTAATTTATTGATAATAACATCATTTACAAAT
>JAAYOI010000033.1 GCA_012520435.1 Mollicutes bacterium | reverse complement strand
CATTATATGGTTTTGTATCGAGAATTAAAAATATAACAATATTTTCTAATTTAGAAAAACCAATAACCATAATAACTATGATAATAGCTTTATTTTTAAGTAAATTAGGTTTTTCTAATCTTATTAAATATTTATATCCCTTTATAGGTTATATTGGTCTTATTTTATTAATAGGTTTATTTTATCATTATTTAATAAAAAACACTAGTAAAAACTAGTGTTAATTAGTTATCCAAACATAATATGTTTTTCCTTGAGTTACTTTAGAATTATCTTTAATTGGTGAATTTTCATGAATATATCCTGGAGGTAATTCATTACTTGCTTTTTTAACAAAGTTGAAAGTAACACCTGGATAATTTTTATTAAACCATGATTTTAAGGTTGCAATAGTTCCATCAGCACTACCAATTGAAAGTTGTGCTTCACTAACTTGAATGGTAAATGTTTTAGCTGGCCCTAAACTTAAATTAATATTGACATTAGTACCACTAACAACAACTGAACCAGCTTTTTTATTTTGTGATACCGCTACATCTTTTGCTGTACTAGAATAACCACTATAAGTGAATGAACAAATTAAATCAAGTTTAGTACAAGTGGTTTTAATATTCCCTTTACTTTTTCCAACAAAGTTTGGAATAGTAACTGGTGCACCATTAGAAATATAAACAATAATAGTATCAGTAGGTTCAATAATCCCATTTTCCTCATGAGAGAATTTAATAATATTACCTTTTTTAACATTTTCATTAAATTCATATTCTTCTTTAATACTAATGTCATATTTACTTGCCCATGATCTAAATTCATTTAAAGAACTAAATTTAGGCATTCTTAATTGACCTTTAGATGTAACAATATAGATAGTTGTTTCTTCTTCGATAATATCCCCTTCTTTATAATTAGTTTCAATAATATTACCAATAGGTATATTAAGATCATATCGATCTTCATATTTAATTTTTAAATTATTTTCAATTATCCAATTAGTAACATCATCAATAGACATCATTGTTAAATCAGGAACAATTATTTCTTTACCTTTAGATACAATTAAAGTAACTTTATCTTTAGTAGGATCAACTGTTGTATCTTTTAAAATACTTTGACCAATAATATAATTACGACTTACTTTATCACTAAATTCATATTTTAAAGTATATTGTATACCATTTCTTTTTAACCATAAAGTTGCATCAAACATTTTTTTGTTTTTTAAATCAATCATATTAACTGGAATTAAAGATTCTTTACTACCAAGCGAAACTTTTAAAGTTAATGGTTCATTTCTTCGCATTTGTCCTTTAATACTTTGATCAAAAATATAATCTCTTTCAATTTCTTCATTTATAACATATTGAATATTAACATTATTTAAAAAGTTATCATTAATAGTTTTTAATGCATCATCAATATTCCAACCAATCATATTAGGAATAACAACTAATTTATCATAATTAGGACCACTTGATACAATTAAATTAATTTTCTTAACATTTTTTAATAAAGTATTAGGAACGATACTTTGACTAATAATGTGATATTCAGGAATAATATCACTATATTCATAAACTTGTTCAATTTCAATCTTATTAGCACTCGCCCAAGTCATAACTTCATTAATATTTTTATTAGTAAAATCTT
>JAAYOI010000032.1 GCA_012520435.1 Mollicutes bacterium | reverse complement strand
TATTGAAACTGTTACAAGTGGTGATGAATGCATTGATCTAATTAATAGTGGTAAAAAATATGATTTAATTTTATTAGATCAAATGATGCCAGAAATGGATGGTATTGAAACATTACATGAACTTAAGAAAATTAAAGGTTTCAATACACCAGTAGTTGTTCTTACGGCAGATGCAATCGTTGGTGTTAAGGAAAAATATTTGAATGAAGGTTTTGATGACTATTTATCAAAACCAATTGATGTCAAAGAATTAAATCAATTGTTGAAGAAGTATTTAAGAAAAGAAGAAGAATAAACAAGATAATTAAAACCTTAATTGAATTTTATAATCAATTAGGGTTTTTATTATTTATTTTCTTATAAATATGTAATATATTTTGAAACTATGTTATAATTGAAATGACTTTATTTATATTATAATTTTATTTATAATAAATTTAATTATTTTTTGAAATTGACAAAATTGACAAAATATGTTAATATATAAAACCATCAAAAAAAAGGGGGGGGTGGAGTGCCTATGAATATTGCTTATGATTTAGATGGTGTATTTTTTGATCAAGAAGCCTTTCAATTTAAGAAGGGAATTAAATATTTTAAAAAGCAATATATTAGGCAATATTACAATAATCATGGAATCAAACTGAGAAAATCTAATATTCAAGTTTTAGATTTAGCTACGGGAAGAGCATTTAACAGTAAAAAAGAAATTGATTTTTCTAAGCCTTATATTACAATGAACTCTAAAGGATATAATATTAAGGAAGTTTTTATGTGTAGCGATAAAGAACAAGAAAAATTTTGGTATAAAAATATGTTACCATATGCTTTATTCGCGCCTTTTAGAGAAGATGCTGTAAGAATAGATAAACAACTTCATGAAGAAGGGAATAAAAACTTTATTAATAGTGCTAGAGCTAAGGCTGATGAAGATAGTTTAATTGGAGTAATTCAAAGAGGTATTGTTATATTCCGTTTTAAACTAAGACGTATTCCATATGAGAAAATGGTTTTTTGTTCATATAAAGATGATCAAGTTATAGAAGCTAAAGTTAAAGCTTGTAATGATAATAACATAGATATATCAATTGAAGATCATAAAGATATTGCTGTCGCAATCAAAAATAAAACCAAAGCAATTTCACTTTTATTTGCTACAAGAAATAATGCTGAGATGGAAAATACAGATATACCACGATATACTAATTTTAGCCAATTATATTATGGTATAAGAAAAATTCAAGAAAAAGAAAAATTTAAAGTATTAAGTCGTGAAGAAAAATCTAAAATGACTCCGCTAGAACGTGAAAATTATTATAAAGCATACCGTGAACACCTTAAAAATCATGTTTATAATGAAAAAATTATAAGAAAAAGAGAAAAAAGATTAATGCGTCTTATTAAATATGGAAAATGGTTATTTGATGCATTCTTTAAATATGAAGTTATCCATCCAGAAAGAATTCCTAAGGAAAAAGGTATTACTATTGCTATTAACCATCGCAGTTTAGCAGATATACCGATAGCAATGTCAGTATTTGGACCAAGACCATACCATCCAATGTTAAAAGCAGAATTTTTAGGAACTATCTGGGGTAGATTTTTTAACTCGTTAGGTTGTAACTTTGTTATAAGAGAAGATAAATCAAGTAGAGAACTAACAAGAGAAATGAGCATCCAAAATATTTTAATGGGAAGCGATATTATATTATGTCCAGAAAGCACTCGTAATAAAACTGATAGATTACTTTTAGATTTTAGCTATGGTGCAGTTTCTATTTCCCAAAATTCAGGTGGACCACTCTATTTCTGTGCTATTTATAAACACAAAGAGTATCCTAAGAGAGTAATAGATGTTGTAGAAAAACCATTAAAAGTTAGTGAACATGATAATTTAGAAGAAGCCAACAAAATATTCTACAATCAAGCATTGGAATTATTAGAAGGATGTAAAAAATACGCCGAAGAAAAAATAAGAGAAATAAATGAACAAAAAAATGCCAATAAAAAAGTAAAAAAACTATTACCAAATAAATAAGTTATTTACATTTATTAGTAAATAACTTATTTTTTTATTAATTAAAATAAAGAAAAAATAGAAGAATGTCAAAATTATGTTATAATTATGTTGGAAGTAATAGAAATGAGGTGTTCCTTTTGTCAAATTTATATTTTCAATGTGCAAGTTTTATTTATATGACCATGGTGTTAATTCTTTTCTTTTCTAAAAAAAGAGTAGCTAACGTTGAAACAAAAATATTTTCTATTATTTCAATTATTAATATTATTGGAATTACCCTAGATATAATTATCGTTTATTTATCTTATGTAGTACCATTTCATTTTACCTTATATATTTTAAATAAATTTTACTTATTATATATATTATATTGGGGTGCTTTATTTACCTTATATATTGCTTATATATCAATTGGCGAAAATAAAAAAATTTCACAGCTATTAAAATATGTTGTTATTATCATTTGCTTTATCGCAACCATTTTTATCTTTGCACTACCAATTGAATTAATAAACGACCTAGTGATAATGTATACTGATGGGCCAAGTGTATGGACACTATATGTAGCAGGAGCCCTTTTCGTATTAATTATTGCCCTTTTAATATTTTTTAATATAAAGAAAATAATTTCTAAGAAATATGCACCAGTTTTTGTCCTTTTAATTTTAAGTTTTCTAACTTTTATTGCACGTTCAATAAATCCTGCCATATTATTAACTACCTCTATTATTACGGTAATTAATGTTTTAATGTACCATACTATTGAAAACCCTGATTTAAAATTAATTAATGAACTTAATATTGCGAAAATGCAAGCAGAAAAAGCTAATCAAGCTAAAAGTGAATTCTTATCTAGTATGTCTCACGAAATAAGAACACCATTAAATGCTATTGTTGGTTTTAGTCAAGCTTTACTTGAAGAAAATCTCCCGGAAACAGCGATTGATGAAGTTAAAGATATTATTGCAGCATCAGAAAATTTACTTGAAATTGTTAATGGTATATTAGATATTTCTAAAATTGAAGCTAATAAATTAGAAATTATTAATAAAGAATATGAAGTTTCAAAGGTATTAAATGAATTAATTTCTCTTACTAAAGCTAAAATAGGTGATAAACCATTAGATTTTAGAATTAGTATTGAAGATAATATTCCACCAGTTTTATATGGTGATTATGTCAGATTAAAGCAAATAGTTTTAAATCTTTTAACTAATGCTGTAAAATATACTAAAGAAGGTTATATTGAATTTAAAGTAAATTATATAATTAAAAATGATGTTTGTAGATTAATCTTTTCTGTCGAAGATACTGGAATTGGGATTAAAAAAGAAAAGATGGATAAATTATTTACTAAATTTGAACGATTTGAAGTTGAAAAAGAAAGTACTATTGAAGGTACAGGTTTAGGACTTGCCATTACTAAAAAATTAGTAGATCTTATGAATGGCAAAATAGTTGTTCAAAGTACTTATGGAAAAGGTTCTAAATTTACAGTAGCAATTGATCAAAAAATAGTTACTAATCCAACTATTGTAGTTGAAGCAAAAGAAGAAGAAAAACTACAAAGAAAAATTAGTTTTGCTGGAAAAAGAATATTAATAGTTGATGATAATGTGATTAATTTAAAAGTAACTGTTAGATTATTAAAAGATTATCAATTAGAAATAGAACAAGTAACAAGTGGACAAGAATGTATTGATTTAATAAATAGTGGTAAAAAGTACGATTTAATTTTATTAGATGATATGATGCCAAAGATGAGTGGTGTTGAAACCCTAAAAAAATTGAAAAAAATACAAGATTTTTCTATTCCTGTAATTGCTTTTACGGCTAATGCGATTACTGGAATGAAAGAAAAATATATGAGTGAAGGATTTGATGATTATTTATCAAAACCAATTCAAAAAGAAGAATTAAATATTGTCTTACATAATTATTTAACTGATATAGATGAAGAAAAGGAGAAAAAATGAAAGATATTAGTGTATTAAGTAGTAATGGTGTAGATGTTGAGAAAGGTTTAGAATTACTTGGTGATATGGAAACATATGAAGAAATATTACTTGAGTTTTTAAATCAATCTAGTGAACGTTTAGAAAATTTAAAAAAATATAAAGATGAAGCAGATATGGCTAATTATGCAATATTAGTTCATGCTTTAAAAAGTGATTCAAAATATTTAGGATTCACTAAATTAGCCGAATTAGCATACCAACATGAAATGGAAAGTAAAGCTAATAATACCCAATTTGTTAATGATAACTTTGATGAATTAATGAAAGAAGCAAATAGAATTATTGAGATAATTCATTTGTATTTGGAAAAATAAATGTAGTAAACAAATCAAGTAAAAACTTGATTTGTTTTTTAATGCTAGTTTATTTTGACAAAATGCAACTATATGGTAAAATAATTTTGGTGATTATATGGAAAGGAAAATAGTTCTAACAGGTATAATAAAATGTAAAGAATTATTTTTAGTAGTACAAAGAAATAAAAATGATGATTTTTATCCAAGCGCTTGG
>JAAYOI010000004.1 GCA_012520435.1 Mollicutes bacterium | reverse complement strand
TTACTTGATGTCCAAGTATTACCACCATCATATGAATATGGTTCGTCAGCTAAGCCACTACCACCTTCATCACTAGCATCAATTGTTATTGTTTTTGATGTACCTACCCATCCTTCATTACCACTAACGGTAAATGTTGGGGCTGTATTATCAATTACAAATGTTAAAGTATTTGTATTACCAGCCTTATCAGTAACAGCTATAACATATTCTTTTTCTTCATTAAATGCATATTCATCATTTTCATTTAATGAAACTTCTTCACCATTAACGATTATTTTGTCAATATTAGTATCACTAATAGTTAATGTAACATCTTGCTTAGAATATTCACCATCAGCAATTCCTGTTATTTCTGGTAGTGTTTCATCAATAACAAAAGATACAGTTGTTGAATTATTTGATTCATCACTAGCCACTACTACATATGAATCTTCAGCGCTAAATCTATATTGATTGTTTGCATCTAGTGTTATATCAACACCATTAACTACCACCTTATCAAGATTAGCTTCAGTAACAGTTATTATAACATCTTGATTATAATAACCACCATCAGTAACGCCACTAATAATTGGTGCGGTTGTATCTTCCTCTAATTCATCAGTGTTTCCAACTTCTCCTGGTTGGTTACCACCTTGTTCTTCTTCACCTTCACCTTCGTTTTCATCAGGTTCTTCTCCATCTTCATCTTCAGTTTCATCGCCTGGTGTTTGTTCTTGTTGTTCTTGTTCTTCAATAGATGGTTCTTCAGTTGGTTCATTTGTAGGATTATTCGTTAACGCAAATGTTAAAATGCCAAAAAATGCTAATACTACGGCAATTGCTCCAATAATAAATCTTCTGTTTAACATAAAATAAATTTTCCCCTCTCAATTTATAAATTTCCAATTTACAACCTACAGCACACAACAGACAACTAACTACTTGTTTTTCATAATATAAAAAATTATGATGTCATCACAGTTTTTATATATCAAATGTGTACCTTAAAATTTGCCAAAACCCCAACTGATATATAAAAAAAGTTTTCATTAAGTGATGATACCATATTTTAACATATTTGTCAAGTATTATTTAACAATTTTTATTCTTTTTATTGGCCAAACAACCATAAATGCTTTGCCAACTATTTTGTCTTTTGTAATTGCTCCAAATTCACGGCTATCAACCGAAACCTCCCGATTATCTCCTAAAACAAAATATGCATCTTCTTCGACAATTATTTCAAAATCTTCAACTTCACCAATAACCTTAAAATTTTCTTCAATCATTTCACCATTAATATAAAATTGATTATCAACATATTTAATTGTTTCTCCAGGTAAACCTATTATTCTTTTAATTAAATGGGGCTGATTATTACTATAAGCAAAAGCAACAACATCAAATCTTTTTAATTTATCAAAACGTGCTGAAAGTTGTTCCACTAACATAATATTCCCCTCAATAAGATTTGGTTCCATTGAGGTTCCAACAACTTGAGCTGTAGTCAATACATAAATTCTTAAGAGAATAATTATAACAATAACAATAATATATTTAATTAAATCTTTTATACCTTCAATTATTTGTATCATCATTTTTATCCCCTGCCTATATTAATTTTACCATAATTAGTATAACACAAAAACACTAATTTAATATAAAGTGTTTAAAAAAACTGTAAATTTTATATTTATTTACAGTTTTTAACTAAAAAACCATTCTCATGGTTTAATATCATAATTATGGCGTCCTGAGAGGGATTCGAACCCCCGACCGACGGCTTAGAAGGCCGTTGCTCTATCCTGCTGAGCTACCAGGACTTAAATGTTCCAATTGGAACATTTAAATTATATCCCATTTTTATAATTTATTCAATAGTTTTTAATACAGTTTTATAAATTTCTTCATCATTTACTTCGAAAACAACTTCTTTAACATCATAATTATCTCCTACTGATAAACAAATAGTATATATTACTTCTTCTAAAATAGTCTTTTCTATTTCATTATCAAAAATATAAGAATTAAATTCTAATTGCAAAATATCATCAGCTTGTTCAAAAGCAAGTAACTTCGCATTACTATTTAAAAAACTCATTAAATTAGAATTATAAAGATGCGTACTACTTAATTCATCAATAATAATTCTAATTTTTTCGCGATTATCATTTACATATTTAGTAACTGGAACATAATAAAAATGATCATTATGTTTACTTACATAATAAATAGTTGCTTGATTAACATCTTTATAACTATTTAAATCATATTCTTTATTAATACCAAATTTACGATTAAGGGTACTTGGAAGATTAATTTTTGATTTAGGAAGTTTATCTAAGACATCACCTTCAACATATAATATAATATCTTTAATTTCTTCTATACTTGTTAAAGTATAAACAATTGTTTCAATCATCTTTTCTTCTAATTCTTGAGCAATATCTAATACTTCTTTAGATAAATTAAGTTTAATTACTCCATCACTATATTTAATACTTAATATTTTTGTTTCACTTGGTAAAAATGATTGAAAACCATTTGGTATTTTATCTTCACCATTTCCTTCTTTAATTAACACTTCTATTAATTCTTTTGCTTTTTGTTCAACCTTTTTAGTAGCAGCATTACTAATAACGACACTTGTTTTTCCTAACAACCCATTCTTATTTAAAAGATAAATAGTAGCAGTAGATACTTCTTTATTAACATATTCTAATTCTTGAGGAATTTTGTTTTGTAAACTATCATTAACATCTTTAGGAATTAAATATAAAAGAAGGAGCGCAAATAAAGCCGCTGTTGAAATTAAAACTTTTCTTGATAACATCCTTTTTAACATCATTTCACCTCTACCTAATCATATGAAAAAAGACGCAAATTCATGCGACTTTTATAATGAAAGTTCCCCAAGTTTTAAAAGTTCAACAACTGCACCAGCGCGACCTTTTACACCTAATTTTTGCATAGCATTCGATATATGATTACGAACGGTTTTTTCACTTATCCCTAATTTTTCAGCAATTTCAACCGTTGTTTTATTTTGGATAAGTAGTTCAAATACCTCTTTTTCACGTTTCGTTAAAATACTTTTATTCATATTTCCCTCACTTCCTAAGTTGGGTGGTTTATATTTTTTCTCATAATATTTTATGACGGACTTATATTTTAGTGAGAGAAAAAGCCTATAAAACAATAACTCTATAATTTCTATAGAGTTATTGTTGAAATTTAACCGAAATATACATTTTTTTATCAAAATTACTTTGAATTTTTCGCATAATATTATTAGCTAAAGTTTCATCATGTTTATCCTTAGCAACCACTATTCTTATCTGATCACCATCTATCTTAACAAACGATTTTAGTTTAAATTCATCTAAAATTTGTTTTTCTAATTTTTCTTCTTCCCCACGATTAACATTCAATAACTTCATTTTTTCAAAAGCATTATTTTTTTCCTCAACACTAGTTTCAACACTTGTTAATATTTCTTTTAGGCTATTCATTTCTTTCATCAATTGTTCATTAGCTTCAATACGAAGGGCTGTTAAAATTTCACTTTCTTCTATTTCTACTACTGGTTTATTATCATTAGGATTATCATTCTTATTAGTTAATAGTAATTCTGATGGCATAGTTATATAGTAAACACTTAATACTAATATTAAACTAAATAATGTTAAAAACCACAAACTCCTTTTATTAATCATTTGTATTCCTCCCTAGTTTATCCTAGTAAATTATATTAGCTTGTAATAATTTTATTCCACTTTTTTATCATTTGTTTATAAATAAAAATGGATAATTTTTATCATCCATTTTTATTTTCTTAAATCAATTTCTTCTCGTAATAAAGTTAAAAAACTATCAATATCGGTAGTTATCGTTTCATTACTACTATATTTACGATAACTTATTACTTTATTTTCGATTTCTTTATCACCAATAATTAAAGTATATGGTACTTTTTTAGTTTGGCTTTCACGCATACGATATCCCACTTTTTCATCACGATTATCTATTTCTACTCTAATTTCTTTGTCAATTAATAATTCTTTGATTTCTTTCGCATATTCTAAATGAAATTCATTATTAACAGGAATAATATTGACTTGTACTGGACTTAACCATAATGGAAAAGCACCCGCAAAGTGTTCAATTAATAAGACAAAAAATCTTTCATAAGAACCTAAAATAGCACGATGAACCATTACTGGATGAGCTTTTGAACCATTTTTATCAATATAAGTTAAATCAAATCTTTTAGGAGTAGCAAAATCTAATTGAACGGTTGGAATTTGAATTTCTCTACCCATCGCATCTTTAAACATAAAATCAAGTTTAGGTCCATATAAAGCAGCTTCCCCTTCACATCTTTTAGCATTTAATCCAAGTTCATCAGATACTTCTTGTAACATTTTTTCACAAATATCCCAATCTTCTTTACTACCTATGTATTTTTCAGGATGTTCATAATCTCTTACCGATAAAGATACCCAATGATTACCCCATAAACCTAATTTACTATAAAAATCCTTAATAATATTACACATATTAATAACTTCTTGTTTTACTTGATCAACAGTACAGAAAGAATGTCCATCTTCAACCGTAATGGCATATACTCTACTCATTCCACCTACTGCACCTTGTAATTCAGCACGATATTGTTTATCTGATTCCATATATCTAATTGGTAAATCACGATATGATCTAACTTTCGAAGCATATAGTTGCGTATGATGCGGACATTGAACTGGTTTTAAAACCATTTTATGACCTTTTAAAGATTCAACTCTAAATAATTCTTCATTAAATTTAGCCGCATGCCCTGATATTTCAAATAATTTTATATTAGCAAGCGCAGGACAACTTACCTTTTGAAAACCATATCTTCTACATATTTTTTCTACTTCTTTTTGTAATTCATCTTTAATAATTGTTCCTCTTGGTGTATATAATGGAAGCCCTGGTCCAACTAAATCAGAAAAATAAAACAAATCTAATTCTTTACCAAGTTTACGATGATCACGTTTTTTAGCTTCTTCAAGCATATTAATATATTCATTTAAAGCTTCTTCAGTATCAAAACATATACCATATATTCTTTGTAGCATCTTATTATTAACATCACCTTTATAATAAGCACCACTTACTTTTAATAATTTAAAATATTTTAATTCTTTAACTGTTTCCACATGAGGTCCACGACAAAGATCAGTAAAATCCCCTTGGGTATAACAAGATATTACCGTATCATCTTCCATATTATTTATTAAATCAATTTTATATGGATTATTTTTAAATCTTTCTAAAGCTTCTTCCTTGGTTAATTCTTCACGATAAATTCTTTTACCATCTTTAGCTATTTTCTTCATTTCTTTTTCAATTTGTTCTAAATCTTCTTCTTTGATGACATCATCACCTAAATCAATATCATAATAAAATCCTTCTTCAATAATTGGACCAACCCAAAACAAAGCATGCGGATATAATTTTTTAACCGCATGAACTAAAAGGTGTGCACAACTATGATTTAGCACACTTAATTTTTCGTGTTCTTTAATATTTATCATGAGCTTTCCCTCTTTCTATCCTTTCATTTTTTTAGGATACAATTTAACTCTTCTTTTGCAATGAAAACACATTCTTTTGTAAGGGCCACTAATAAGTATTCCAAAAATATAGCCATCAATTAAACCATATTTATCTGTTCCTGCTAATTGTTCTCTAACTTTAATTAGCTCACTCAATCTCATGTTTTCAATTACTTCTTCCAACATTAAATCGCACTGCATTTAATACTACACCTCTCCCCCTAAAATATAAAAAAACGCACCATTAATAAGGAGCGTTATATACGCGGTACCATCCTCGTTTTTCGCTTAATTAGATAACGGTAATCCCGGAAATT
>JAAYOI010000031.1 GCA_012520435.1 Mollicutes bacterium | reverse complement strand
GACAACCCCACCATATAAAGCATGAACATCTATTTGTGATAAAACTACTGTGGCTATATCTTCATAACCATTTTTAACAATAGCTGCACTAGTTTCATCACAACTTGTTTCAATTGCTAATATATATATATCTTTCATTCGCGATTCAACACTCTTTCCATCAATATTCCATGTTCAGTACCATAATAATTCTTCCTAATAGCAATTTCTTTAAATCCATATTTACGATATAAAGTAATTGCCCTATTATTATTTTCATTTACCTCTAAAGTAATATTAACACAGTTAGAATTATAACAATATTTTATCATATGCTCTATTAATTTAGAAGCAATTCCTTGATGACGATATTTTGACTTTACTAAGATATAATTAAGTTCACATCGCTCATATATAATAGCATAACTAATAAATCCCTTAATTTCACTATCTTCATAGAAAAGGTAATAATGAGTAAAAGGATCATTATTTATATCTATCTGAACATTGCTATCAAGTTCTTTAATTAATTCTTGTATGGCTATGATATCGTCACTATTAACTTCCCTAATCATACAGTCTCTTTTTTTAAGTTTTCTTCTGCTTCAGTTAACTTTAAATAATTAGGAACTAAAGTATGAGGATTAACACCAACATCATTGTAATGCTTATTAATTATCCTCAATAAATTAATTTGTGGATCAATTATATTCAAATTTGTTTCGATCTTATCATAACCAACAAAACAAAATTTACCTTTTTTTGGCATCTTATTTATTATTTCAGACAATTCAATATGTTGATCTTCAACTATATTGTTCAAATTATTGTCATATATTCCAGCATATACATAGCCTCTTCTAGCATCTATATATGGTATTAAATAATCACTATCATATTGAGTAGATGCTAATACTTCTAAACTAGAAATAGGAATAAGTGGAATATTTAAACTCCAAGCAATTGTTTTGGCAATTGTTACTCCTACTCTAACTCCAGTAAATGAACCTGGTCCATTAACTACATATACTTTTTCTATAGCTTTTATATCTTTATTTGCCTCATTCATAGCTTTTATTAGCAACGGAAAAATACGTTCAGATAAAGTATTGTCATTTGCTTCCATTATTAAAGATAAAATATCTTTATTTTTAATAACGGCTACTATTATATTTTTAGATGATGTGTCAATAAAAAGGCTTATCATAACACGGCCTCACATAATTCTTCATATTTTTTACCATAAGGTGTGATAATTAAAACTCGTTTATTTTCACCTACGATTTTAAATTTAATTACTAATCTTTCCTCTGGTAAAGTATTTTTAATTGTATCTGACCATTCTATTACAACAATACCATTTTTATTATAATATTCTTCTATTCCTATACCTTCTGTGTTACCATTTAAACGATAAACATCCATATGGTATAATGGTAATTCTCCTTCATATTCTTTTATTATTGTAAATGTTGGAGAAGTAATACTTTCTTTTATTCCTAAGGCATTAGCAAAACCTTTCGTAAAGACAGTTTTACCACTACCTAATTCACCTTCTAAACAAATGATCATATTTGGAAATTTTTCTGACTCGATGTTTTGCGCTAATTCAATTGTATCTAACTCATTGTATGATGTTATCTTGTATTCCATTTATATCACCTAATGTTATTATATCAAAAAAAAATATAATATTACAATATTTATCAAGCTTTTTTAAAAAATAACGTAAACCAATTAATTTAATATTTATTTCCAATAAAAATTTGATACTTAAGGGTATCAATTATATTATTTATCACCATCCAATTTTAATTTAAACAAATAGAAATTGTATGTAACATCTTCAAAAAAGTGTTCTTCTTCAGCAACCAATTCATAATTTTCAAATAATTCTGGTATTTTTTCTTGTAATGCTTCTTTTTGTAAAGTATTTGCATAAACAACAAACATTGTTCTTTTTTCTTTAATGTATTTTAACTGTGCATCTGCATTCTCTGGGTATTTTTTGTAATTTAAATTTTGTTGTTCAAAATACTTAATATTAGGAACAACATTAGTTAAAGTATATATTCCTAAATCTAATTTACCATAATTTAAAATTGTTGGATTAGTTTCTTCATTAATGATTTTTGCAAACTTATAGTGTGGTAAAGTATCCTTATTATTTCTCATCATATATATATTATTAGAAAAGATGAATGATGATAAAATAACACATACATAAAATCCAATATATATAATATAACTATATTTCCAATTCATTATTTTGTTTAATAATTTTTGATAATATTCAATTAACTTAATGAAGGAGAATAAGGAGAAAAATAATACCATTAAGATGTAATATCTAAAACTAGTTCCTCCACCATATATACCAATAATCAAGAAAAGAATAGATAAAAAGAAAAATATTTTATTAATCTTATTTATTTTAATATTTTTTATAAAATTTGGTATTGCAACAATCAAACTAAATATAACTAAACCATTACTTACTAATGTTTTCAAGAAATTTTCTAAACCAATTACTATCCCACCTGATTTAGTATATGAAAAAATATTTACATAAAAATAAGCATATACAAAATCATAGAGACCATCATTAATTAAGAAGTAAATGATCCATATTCCATATGGAACAAAGACTCCTAATGAATAAAACATCATTGTGATTATTAATTTTTGATATTCTTTCTCTTTTAAATAATTAAATAATAGACAAATAATCCATATAAACCAAAAACCTAATAAATTAAACTTAATTAAGAAAATTGATCCTGTTATTAATCCATTAATAAATACTATTGTGTAGTTTATTTCCTTATTAATTATATATCTTAAAAGAGTATATGTACTATAAGCAAGTAAAGGTAAACATAATTCTTCAGCACTACCACCATGAGTAAAAGCACGTGAAGTACATAAAACAATACTAAATAGTGGTAATATAATTAAATATTCATTTTTATTTAAAAATAAATTTATTATTTTATAACAATAAAATAGTAAAATAGTAAAACTAATAACTTCAATAATAAAAACTCCTAAAAAAGATGTATTAGATATTAAATATCCTATTCCATAGATAAAATATAATAATGGTCCTTTTTGTTCAAATAAATCCTTATACAACACCTTACCATTAAATAATCCTTTTCCCATCGTAAAGAAGGCATTCGCATCTACCCAATCATTGAAAGGATAAAGCGGTGAAGACTTACTGCAAATTAATAAAATCAAAAAAGAAGTAATAAAACAAAAGAAAATAATAAATAATCTATTGTCTAATATTTTTTTTCTTTTCATCTATTTATCACCTAAGACTTTTTCAATTATGTATTTAGGACGTTCTTTTGTTTCTTGATATATTTTACCAATATATTCACCAATAATACCAATTGAAAACATTTGCAATCCACCTAATAACCATATTGAAATAATAATAAATGTCCATCCTTCAACAGTATATCCTATTAATTTTACAATAAGTGCATATAACATAATCAAAATACTAATAATACTAATTGTTAAACCAAGTGACATAATTAATTTAATAGGTTTGATACTAAAGGATGTTATTCCATCAAAAGCGAATGCTAGCATCTTTTTTAATGGATATTTTGATTCACCTGCAAATCTATTTTTTCTTTCATAAAAAACTTTTGTACTCTTAAATCCTATTAAAGGTATTAATCCTCTTAAAAATAAATTAACTTCTTTAAACTTTTCTAGTTCATCTAATGAACGCTTACTCATTAATCGATAATCAGCATGATTATAAACAATGTCAACACCCATTTTTTTCATTAACTTATAAAATAATAAAGCAGTATTACGCTTAAAAAAGGTATCTTTCTTTCTCGAACTTCTAACTCCATAGACAATATCATTACCATTATAATATTCTTTAACAAATTCATCAATAGCATCAATATCATCTTGCAAATCAGCATCCATTGAAATAACCATATCAGCATGCTTTTTAGCTTCCATTAAACCAGCTAATAAAGCTTTTTGATGTCCAAAATTGCGTGAAAGACATAACCCTAAATAATGTTTATCTCCTTTATGAAGTTCTTCTATCATTTCCCATGTTTTATCTTTTGAACCATCATTTACGAATAAAATTCTACTTTTTGAACTAATTTTTTTATTATCAATTAACTTATTGAGTTTTTCTAATACTTTTGTTGAAGTTTCAGGTAATACTTCTTCTTCATTATAACAAGGAATAACAATATATAATATTTCCTCTTTCAACTTAAACACCTCGATGTAATTATATCATTTATAAAAAACATAAACAACTATTAAGTTACCAAAAAATGGTGCACATATTAATAATAAAAACTTTTTCTAATATTAATACTATATTTTACTAATCACAACATAATATCATATAATTGCTTTCGTTTAACAATTAAAAATTAACAAAAAAATTAAAGGTTATTATAAATACAAAATAAAAAAGGACTTAATGTCCTTTTTAATACAAAAAAAATTGGCAACTTGCTATCTTCGCTTACACTATTTTCGCCGTTAAAGTGCTTAACTTCTGTGTTCGGGATGGGAACAGGTGTATCCACTTTGCTATCGTCACCAATTTTATAAACATATATTTTATTTAGAGAAATAATTCTCTGAAAACAAGATAATGTGGGGTAATCATCAAATTAGAATAATGGGATTAAATCCTCGATCGATTAGTACTAGTCAGCTCAACATGTTACCATGCTTCCACCTCTAGCCTATCAACCAGATCGTCTATCTGGGATCTTACTCCTTGCGGATGGGAAAACTCATCTTGAAGTTGGCTTCCCGCTTAGATGCTTTCAGCGGTTATCCATTCCATACATAGCTACCCAGCACTGCCACTGGCGTGACAACTGGTACACCAGAGGTATGTCCATTCCGGTCCTCTCGTACTAGGAATAGCTCTTCT
>JAAYOI010000030.1 GCA_012520435.1 Mollicutes bacterium | reverse complement strand
GACAACCCCACCATATAAAGCATGAACATCTATTTGTGATAAAACTACTGTGGCTATATCTTCATAACCATTTTTAACAATAGCTGCACTAGTTTCATCACAACTTGTTTCAATTGCTAATATATATGTATCTCTCATTTATCCTCCAACACTCTTTCCATTAATATTCCATTATTTTTGCCATAATAATTTTTCCTTACAGCAACCTTCTTAAATCCATATTTAGAATATAATGATATTGCTTCTTTATTATTTTCATTAACTTCTAAAGTAATATTATAACAATTATGATTTAAACAATCATTTATTATATATTCCATTAATTTAGAAGCGATTCCTTGCTTACGATATTCTGGCTTTATTAATATATAGTTTAATTCACAACGATCATATATAATCGCATAACTTATAAAACCTTTTATTTCTTTATCTTCATAATAAATATAATAATATGTAAATGGATCCTTTAAATTTATTTGATGATTATCTAGCTCTTTAACTAATTCATTAATAATTAATAAATCTTTACAATTTGCTTCTCTAATCATACAACCTCTTTTTTTAATTTTTCTTCAGCTTCTGTTAATTTCAAATAATTAGGAACCAAACTATGAGGATTAACTCCCTCATCATTTTGGTGTTTATTAATTACTTTTATTAAATCAACTTGTGGTTCTATTATTTCTATAGTTGTTTCGATTGGTTCATAGCCAACAAAATTAGCTTTTCCTCTTTTGGGGATTTTAGTTATAAGGTCAGATAATTTAATGTGTTGATCAGAAACAACACTATTTAAATCATTATCATATACCCCACCATAAACATATCCCCTTCTAGCATCTATATATGGTACTAAATACTTTCCATCATATTTAGTTGAAGCCAACACTTCTAAACTAGAAATAGGAATAAGTGGGATATTTAAACTCCAAGCCATGGTTTTCGCAATTGTAACACCAACACGAACACCAGTAAATGAACCTGGACCATTAACAATATAAATTTTATCAATATCTTTAATTACAATATCAGCATCATTAACAACTTTAATTAATAATGGGAAAATACGTTCTGATAAAGTTGTATCATTATCTTCAATAATTGAAGATAATATTTCCTGATTTTTAATAATAGCTACTATTATTTTTTTAGATGATGTGTCAATAAAAAGGCTTGTCATAACACGGCCTCACATAATTCTTCATATTTTTTACCATAAGGTGTAATGATAATAATACGTTTATTTTCTCCTACAACTTTAAACTTAATTTCTAATCTTTCTTCAGGTAAAATATCTTTAATAGTATCTGACCATTCAATTATGACAACCCCATTTTTATTAAAATATTCTTCAATTCCTATTCCTTCGGTATTACCATCTAAGCGATATACATCCATATGATATAAAGGTAATTCTCCTTCATATTCTTTGATGATAGTAAAAGTCGGCGAGGTAATACTTTCTTTTATTCCTAAGGCATTGGCAAAACCTTTTGTGAAA
Organism: Mollicutes bacterium; assembly: GCA_012520435.1. Classification (GTDB taxonomy): domain Bacteria; phylum Bacillota_I; class Bacilli_A; order RF39; family UBA660; genus JAAYOI01. The sequence goes on along the minus strand of JAAYOI010000030.1, from coordinate 87 downwards.
ACAGTTTTACCGCTACCTAATTCTCCTTCTAAACAAATGATCATATTTGGAAATTTTTCTGACTCGATGTTTTGCGCTAATTCAATT
>JAAYOI010000001.1 GCA_012520435.1 Mollicutes bacterium | reverse complement strand
AATAAAAAAAGCCAATTATGGCTTAATTTAATTTTTTTTAATATAACGCCCATCGATTAACGACATCACTATTTTCACTTGATGGTGCAGGGTCAGGTTTTTGCATCTTTACAATCATTGGTACTTTAAAGGCTTTACCAAAAGCCACACAGGTACCTGGTTGTAAACTCTTTTGTTTCTCAACAATTTCAATACTAATATTAGGAATCATTTTACGAATATATTCTAAATCTCGAGGATGGGTTATTTTAAAGATTAAAAAGTTAGAGCATTGCGAAATAACAGTATCCGAAATATCAACAGGACGTTGCGAAATTAAAGAGAGTAATAACCCATATTTTCTTCCTTCTTTGGCTACTCTTTCAAATATATTATAGCCAATTAAATAATTATCTCTATCATTTTGAACATAACGGTGTGCTTCTTCTAAAAATATATGGAATGGAATAGAAGCACGCATTTTTAATCTTCTTGTAAATTCAAAGAATATTTTAGTAAATATTTTGGTTACAAATTTTGCAAACCAATCATCAATATCTTCTAAATTAAAATTAATAATTTGGGCTTTAGCAGTATTACCATTCATTGAAACTAGACTAGCAACATAAGCTTCCAATGAAACATATTTATCCATTTTGAAAAATTGAGCATACTTACCAATAACAATTGAATGTAAGCGAACTTTTAGCGTAATCGCTTCATTGTATAATTTTTCATTACGTAATAAACCTTCAGAAATTAAGGTAAATTCTAAGGCATCTTCAAGTTGTTCTAAAGTATAAAAATTAGTTTTTTTAGCTTCATATTTTTCTAATTCTTCATCAATAAAACTCGCAACATAATTAGTAACTAAAATATTTTCCATAAAATTTCCAGCTGTATCTATAGTAAAACATTCACGGAATTTACGAGTGTAACCAACACCTTTAACAGGTGCTTCTAGATTAAACTGTGGAGTACTACAAGACGCAAGAATAGTAAAAATATCATTACGTTTACTTGCCGAAGTTTGATTAGTATATAAAATCGTCATGATAGCTTTGGCAATTAAATGATTTTTATATTTGATAGCCATTTCACTATCTTCCGCAAAAATAGCTACAATTTTAAGCATTCTTTCAATAATTGGTAATTGTGAATGTTCAGTAGCTGTTAATAATATAGCTATATCATCAACATCTAATAACCAAAGAGGAATACGTAATTGTTCTCCTTCATTATTATATAAACTAGTAGTATAAACTTTAAAATTAAAATGGGGATTGATTTTTTTAATATCTTTAAAAGCATTATAATATTCACCATAGGTATCAAAGATAAAAAAGTTAGATCTTACGGGTGTTAATTTGGAATTAGCTAAAACATTTTGTAAAAGACGAGCTACACCCCATGATTTACCACTTCCACTATTCCCAAAAATAGCGGTATGATTACTAAAAAAGTCATTAATATTAACCATAATTGGATAGTCATCATATAATGGGGATACACCTAATAAAAAACTATTATTATCATTTTTTCCAATTAAAAGACCAACTTCATCTCTAGTAATAACACGAATTTGAGCAGATAGTGATGGTTTTCTAATAGTACCAGGAATAAGTTCGTCATTAATAACTTCTCCTAAAAATTCAACCTTAATAACATCACCATCAACATCTTCAACTTCACCTAATATTTTCTTTTTATCATCTTCAAACATTACATGAAGATTCATTAATTCAGTAGCTTCAATAGTCCCTTCCAATATTTTAATACGAGCATAATTATCATTAATATAAGTTATTTTTCCAAACATACACATCCCCTTTTATCCTTAAATTAATTTTTCTAATTCTTTCTTTAATTTTTCATCTTGAATATTATTAATAATTTTTTCTAATTTTAATCTTTTTTCATATAAATGTAATTTACTTTCATAATCATATAATTTATTTTCTACTTCTTTTAATTGTTTATGAACGGCATTCCTACTAATTACATAATTAGTACTAATCTCTGATAAAGATAAGTTATTAAAATAATAATCTTCAAAATATTGTTGTTGTTTTTCTGTTAATAAGTTTTGATAATAATCATATAGATTACTAAGATAAACAAAATCCATTATTTTAATAATCCTCCTATAACTATTAATAAGATAATAATTCCGGTTATTAAATAAGCATAAGTCATTCCTTTACTTTTAAATATTTTATGATTATTATAAGCCATTACAAACATTAATAACGAAGTTATAATTTGGGTTGGAATTAAAAAAACAGATTCAAAAGCACTAATAATGATATATACGATAACAAAAAACACCAAAATACATTGAATTAATAAACCTATTTGATTGTTTGGTGGTAAATTATGATGTTTTTTATCCAATATATCACCTATCTTTCTATTATAATTATAACCTATAATGATTAAAAATGGTTATATTTTTTTAATAAATATTTATTTATTTACAATACCTTTAAAAAGACTGTAAATATATTTTTCAATATCGAATACTTGTAAATCTTCTTCTTTTTCACCTAAACCAACGTATTTAACAGGAATACCCACTGTTTCTTTGATTGCTAAAACGATTCCCCCTTTAGCTGTTCCATCAAGTTTGGTTAAGACAATCCCTGTTACATTAGTAATTTCTTTAAAACTTTTAGCTTGACTAATACCATTTTGACCAGTAGTAGCATCTATCACTAACAATGTTTCGTGAGGTGCATCTGGTATTAAATTACCAATAACTTTATTTATTTTTCGTAATTCTTCCATTAAGTTAGTTTTATTTTGTAGTCTACCAGCAGTATCAATTAAAACCACATCATAATTTTCTTTTTTAGCTTTTTCTATGCCATCATAAACAACACTGGCTGGATCCGAATTTTCACGAAAGACAACTTCAACATTAAGACGATTGCCCCATTCTCTTAATTGTTCAATGGCTCCTGCTCTAAAAGTATCACCAGCCACCAATAAAACTCTTTTATTTTCTTTAAGTATTTTATAGGCCATTTTACCAATTGTTGTTGTTTTACCAACTCCATTAACACCAACAAATAAAATGATTGTTGGTCCATTAGGATTATAATTAATTTTATTAACAATAATTTCATCATTAACATAAATAATAAACATTTCATCAACTATTATTTCTTTTAAATCCTCAACATTAACAATATTTTCTTTTTTAACACGCATCTTTAAACGATCAATAAAATCTATTACCGTATTAACACCAATATCAGCCATAATTAAAATTTCTTCTAATTCTTCAAAATATTCATCAGTTATTTTTTTATATTTATTACTTAAAAGATTTAATTTTGAAAGAAAATTATTTCTTGTTTTTTCTAAGCCTTTTTCATATAAATCAACTTCTTTTTGAAGTTTAGAATCGTTACTAAATATTTTTTTAAATTTATCGAATAAGCTCATAAGTTCCTCCTTGTTAACTAATTATATTTTACACTATATTGCTTTAAATTACTAGACAAAAGAATAAAAAAAAGGTATAATGAGATAGTTAAATTCTTAAAAATTAAAAAGAAAGGAGGGAAAAAGTTTTCTATGAAGTTTTTTAACAACGGTGATACTAAGGTTTTTGCTTTAGGTGGTTTAGGTGAAGTAGGAAAAAACATGTATTGTATAATGCATGGTAATGAAATTGTGATTATAGATGCGGGTATAACTTTTCCTGAAGATGATTTACTTGGGGTTGATTATGTTATTCCAGATTATACTTTTTTAAAACAAAATGAAAATAAAATTAAAGCTTTATTTATTACGCACGGACATGAAGATCATATTGGCGGAATACCTTTTTTATTTCAAGCAGTTAATATTCCAGCTATATATGCACCTAATCAAGCAGCGAGATTAATAAAGAAGAAATTAGAAGAGAAAAAAATTAATTTTAAAAATCTTTTTGTTTATACGGAAAATGATAAGATTAAGTTTAAAAATATTGAAGTAGAATTTTTTAGAACAACCCACTCAATACCAGATTCACATGGTATTTGTGTTACAACCCCCAATGGTATAATTGTCCTTACGGGTGATTTTAAATTTGATTTTACACCAATTGGTCCAATGGCTAACTTACATAAAATAGCGGATATTGGTAAAAGAGGTGTAACCTTACTTTTAAGCGATAGTACTAATGCTTTAAATGAAGGAATCTCTATTAGTGAATCAAGAGTTGATGAAGCTTTAGCAGAAATATTCGCCAAACATAAAGGACGAATTATTATTGCTACCTTTGCTTCTAATATTTATCGTTTAAAGCATATTGTTGATACTTGTAAAAGAAATGGTCGTAAAATCGCAACCTTTGGGCGTAGTATGGAAACCAATATTGATATTTCTATTCAAGGTGGATATATTAAACATAAAGATGTTTTTATTACACCTGAAGAAGCTAATAACTTACCTCCTCATAAAGTATGTTTATTATGTACTGGTAGTCAAGGTGAACCTTTGGCAGCCTTAAGTAGAATTGCGGATGGTGATCATCGTCAAATAAGCTTACAACCAGATGATGTCGTAATCTTTTCATCATCACCTATTCCTGGTAATGCCTTAAGTATTTCAAGAACGATTAATAAACTTTATCTAAAAGGGGTAGAAGTTTATACTAATACTTTTTTAAGCGATATTCATACTTCTGGACATGGTAATCAAGAAGATTTAAAACTTATGATTCATTTACTTAATCCTAAATATTTTATGCCATATCATGGTGAATATCGCATGTTAAAAAGTCATGCCGATCTAGCTATCGAATGTTGTATTCCGAAAAAAAATACTTTTATCTTAAGTAATGGTGATGTTTTATCAATTAATAAAGGAAAAATAGAAAAAAATGGAACAGTTCCAGCTGGTGATATTTATGTT
>JAAYOI010000029.1 GCA_012520435.1 Mollicutes bacterium | reverse complement strand
TATAAAAACAGGAGTTAATATAGGTGGAGTAACAGGAACATTTACTTCAGATGCGACAGCGGTTGCTGGTAATATCTTAAGTGGTAAAACCGCATATGTAAATGGTAATAAAGTTACAGGAACGATGACAAATAGAGGAACTGTAAATCAAACTATAACAACTCAAGGTGGAAGTTATACAATCCCAGCAGGATACCATAGTGGAAGCGGGAAAGTAACAGCCAACTTTACTAATTTATCAGCAGGAAATATCAAAGCGGGTGTTAATGTCGGAGGAGTTGTAGGAACTTATACAGGAGATTATTCACAAGTTACAGCTGGCGATAATTATGTTTTATATGATAAAGGTAAAACAATTCCTTGTGCTGGTGCTCAAAAAGAAAAATGGGCAATGGTATTTCATGGCATATCAGGAACTATTCGTTTTTCGTTTACTGGACTTACTTCCGAAACTGGTTATGTTAGAACTTACTATATTAAAATTAATGATGATGTTGTTAAAGGCCCTCTTACTAAAGATACTGGTAGTAGTGATGATTATACATGGACATATGATTTAAATATAAATTTTGGTGATAGATTATCATTATGGGGTGGAAGTACAGATGGTCAATGTTCAATAAGTTCAGTTACAATCACAGTTACAAATCCTCCACCATATTATGAAGATTAATAATAGATATATAAATTTGAATTCCAAATAATATATATCTTTATAAGAATAAATAACCAAAAAAAGGTAAGATTATAAATAGTCTTACCTTTTTTTTAAAAAAAGCAGCTAAAAAATTACAAAAAAGAATAAAAAGGAAATTTTTATGTTAACATAATAATGTGAAAATAAAAAAAATTTGGGGTGATAGTATGAGAAAGAAAAAAAAGAAAGGGTTTACTTTAATCTTAAATTTCAATAGCCCAAAAGTAGCCATTGAAATTCTGGTTTAATTCCCCGTAGCTTGCTGCGGGGTGGTTGATTTAGTAGATAAAAATGTTTATTGTTAAAATTTTTAAAAATATTGAATAATTAAATAGATAAATTGTAATATTAATAAATAGTTAAAATTGTATAAAAATATGCAAAAAAATGATTGACAAACATATAATAAAGTGTTATATTATTAACGTGTTTGATGAGATTTACCAATGGTAAATCTTTAATTAATGAGAAAAATGAAACACCTGGGTATGTGTAATGGAAGGAGGAAATTATGCCAACAATTAATCAATTAGTTAGAAAAGGAAGAAGTAAGAAGACTAGAAAAAGCAAATCACCAGTTTTAGGGATTGGATTTAATAGTAAAGAAAAGAAAGAAACAAAATTAAATTCACCTCAAAAACGTGGTGTTTGTACGCGTGTTGGAACAATGACACCAAAAAAACCTAACTCAGCGCTTCGTAAATATGCCCGTGTCAGATTAAGTAATGGTTATGAAGTTACAGCTTATATTGGTGGTGAAGGACATAATTTACAAGAACACAGTGTTGTTTTACTTCGTGGTGGACGTGTTAAGGACTTAATTGGTGTTCGTTATCATATTGTTCGTGGTACGCTAGATACATCTGGTGTTGAAAATCGTCGTCAAGGACGTTCAAAATATGGTACTAAAAAACCAAAAGATAAGAAATAAAAAAATAATACTTAGTTAAGAGATTGAAGGGAGGATATTATGCGTAAGAAACGCGCAGTAAAAAGAGATGTATTACCAGATCCTATATATAAATCAAAATTAGTTACCAAGTTAATTAATCATATTATGATAGATGGTAAAAAAGGAATTTCTCAAACAATTCTTTATGATGCATTTGATATGGTTAGAGAAAAAACTAATCAAGATCCAATGGAAGTTTTAGAAAAAGCTTTAGAAAATATTAAACCAGCACTTGAAGTTAAATCTCGTCGTGTTGGGGGTGCTAACTATCAAGTTCCAATTGAAGTTCGACCAGATCGTAGCTTGGCTTTAGGTTTACGTTGGTTAGTACAATATGCTAGATTAAGAGGCGGACATAGTATGGCGGAAAATTTAGCTAACGAAATTATTGATGCTTCTAATGGTGTAGGAGCCGCTGTTAAGAAACGTGAAGATACTCATAAGATGGCAGAAGCTAATAAAGCATTTGCTCATTATCGTTGGTAATCTAAAATAGAAAGGAATAGAGATGTATGGCTCGAGAATATAGTTTAGATAAAATACGTAATTTTGGAATTATGGCACATATTGATGCCGGTAAAACAACTTGTACTGAACGTATTTTGTTCCATACCAAGAAAATCCATAAAATAGGGGAAACACATGATGGTGAAGCCCAAATGGATTGGATGGAACAAGAAAAAGAACGTGGTATTACGATTACTTCAGCGGCTACAACGGCTTATTGGAAAAACCATCGATTAAATATTATCGATACGCCAGGACATGTCGATTTTACGGTTGAGGTTTCAAGATCTTTAAGAGTATTAGATGGAGCAATTGCTTTAATTGATGCGCAAGCAGGGGTTGAACCACAAACAGAAACTGTTTGGCGTCAAGCTACTGAATTTAAAGTTCCAAGAATGATTTTTGCTAATAAAATGGATAAAATGGGAGCTGATTTTGAATATAGTTTACGTTCAATTAAAGAACGTTTAGGTGTAATTGCCAAACCAATTCAATGGCCAATTGGGGCTGAAGATCAATTTAGAGGAATTATTGACATTATTACTAGAACCGCTTATCTTTATGATGGTCAACCAGAAGAAAACTTCACTGTTGTTGATATTCCTGCTGAATTGGTTGATATAGTTGAACAAAAACGTATTGAATTAATTGAAGCATTAGCTGAATATGATGATGAATTAATGGAAAAATATTTAGCTGATGAAGAAATATCAGTTGATTTAATTAAACGTGCTATTCGTAAAGGAACTTTAGCAGTTGAATTTTTCCCAGTACTTTGTGGTTCAGTTTTAAGCAATAAAGGAATAAAATTATTACTAGATGCTGTTATTGATTATTTACCATCTCCTACTGATATTGAAGCTATTAAGGGATTTGATTTAAATGGTAATGAAATTGAAAGACATCCATCTGATAGTGAACCATTTAGTGCTTTAGCATTCAAAATCATGACCGATCCATTTGTTGGAAAATTAACTTTCTTTAGAGTTTATTCTGGTCATTTAAATAGTGGTTCTTATGTCTTAAATGCCACTAAAAATACTAAAGAAAGAATAGGACGTTTATTATTAATGCACGCTAATAACCGTTCTGAAATATCAGAAGTATATACTGGTGATATTGTAGCAGCGGTTGGTCTTAAAAATACAACTACTGGGGATACTTTATGTGATGAAAAGAAACCATGTATCTTAGAATCAATGGTATTCCCAGAACCAGTTATTGAACTTGCAGTTGAACCAAAATCAAAAGCTGATCAAGATAAAATGGGGCTTGCTTTACAAAAATTATCAGAAGAAGATCCAACCTTTAAAGCAACCACTAATTACGAAACAGGTCAAACAATTATTGCTGGTATGGGTGAATTACACCTTGAAATAATTGTTGATAGAATGCGTCGTGAATTTGGGGTTGAAGCTAATGTTGGTAAACCACAAGTATCTTATCGTGAAACGATAACAGCCGCTGGTGAATGTGAAGGTAAATACATTAAACAATCTGGTGGTCGTGGTCAATATGGTCATGTATGGATTAGATTTGAACCAAATCACGATAAAGGTTATGAATTTGTGGATGCTATTGTTGGAGGAGTTGTACCAAAAGAATACGTAACTGTTGTTGATAAAGGCTTACAAGAAGCTATGCAAACAGGTATTCTTGCTGGTTACCCAATGATTGATATAAAAGCAACATTATTTGATGGTAGTTATCATGATGTTGACTCATCAGAAATCGCATTTAAGATTGCGGCTAGTTTAGCTCTAAAAGAAACTCGCAATAAATGTCAACCAATTTTATTAGAACCAATTATGAAGGTTCAAGTAGTTGTTCCTGATGAATATTTAGGAAATGTCATGGGTGATATAACATCTCGTCGTGGCCGTTTACTTGGTCAAGAATCTCGTGGTAATGCTTTAGCTATTGAGGCTATGGTACCACTTGCTGAGATGTTTGGTTATGCAACCGCCTTACGTTCAAATAGTCAAGGTCGTGGAATGTTCACCATGGTATTTGATCATTATGAAGAAGTTCCAAAGAGTATTGCCGAAGAAATTATTAAGAAAAATGGTGGAAATTAAGTAAAAATACTTGATATTTTTACTTAGTTGATATAAAATATAAAATATAGACAAATAAAAGGAGGATTAAGATTATGGCAAAACAAAAATTCGATCGTTCAAAACCACATGTTAATATTGGTACAATTGGACACGTTGACCATGGTAAAACTACTTTAACTGCAGCTATTACTAATATATTAGCAAAAAAAGGTTTAGCTGAATTCCAAGCTTACGAACAAATTGATAAAGCGCCAGAAGAAAAAGAACGTGGAATTACTATTAGTACATCACATGTTGAATATCAAACTGGTAATAGACACTATGCACACGTTGACTGCCCAGGACACGCTGACTATGTAAAGAACATGATTACTGGTGCTGCGCAAATGGATGGAGCAATCTTAGTTATTGCTGCAACTGATGGTCCAATGGCTCAAACTCGTGAACACATCTTATTATCACGTCAAGTTGGTGTACCACGTATGGTAGTTTTCATGAATAAATGTGATATGGTTGATGATGAAGAATTATTAGATTTAGTAGAAATGGAAATTCGCGAATTATTAAATGAATACGGATATGATGGTGATAATACTCCAATTATTCGTGGTTCTGCATTAAAAGCACTTGAAGGAGATCCAGCATACGAACAAAAAATTATTGAATTAATGGATGCTGTTGATACATGGATTGAAACTCCAGTTCGTGAAGTTGATAAACCATTCTTAATGCCAATTGAAGACGTATTCACTATTACTGGACGTGGAACAGTTGTTACTGGACGTGTTGAAAGAGGAAGAATTCAACTTAACGAAGAAGTTGAAATAGTTGGACTTAGAGAAACTCAAAAAACAGTTGTTACTGGAATTGAAATGTTCCGTAAACAATTAGATTATGCAGAAGCGGGCGATAATGCAGGTATTTTATTACGTGGTATTGCTCGTGAAGATGTTGAACGTGGTCAAGTTTTAGCTAAACCAGGAACTGTTACACCTCATAAGAAATTTAAAGCACAAGTATACATCCTTACTAAAGAAGAAGGTGGACGTCATACTCCATTCTTCTCAAATTATCGTCCACAATTCTATTTCCGTACTACTGATGTTACTGGTGTTATTGAATTACCAGAGGGTGTAGAAATGGTTATGCCTGGTGACAACATTACTATAACTGTTGAATTAATTGCACCTATCGCTATTGAAGCAGGAACTAAGTTCTCAATTCGTGAAGGCGGTAGAACAGTTGGTGCTGGTAATGTTTCAGAAATAATAAAATAATAATAAAAAGTAGAATTAATATTCTACTTTTTTGATTGTATAGATAAGGAGAAATATAAATGGAGATATTAGATTTATATAATAAACAAAAAAGAAAAACTGTAAAACTTTAAATCGAAAAGATCAACCAAAAAAGATGAATATAAATTATCTATCCATTTATGGATAATGAATGATAATGGAGAATTTTTAATTCAAAAAAGAAGTTCAATACGTCAAATCAATCCTAATAAATGGGCATTTACAGGAGGAACTATTATAGCTGGTGAAAAATCAGAAGAAGGAGCAATGAGTGAAACTAAAGAAGAATTAGGTATCGATTTAAATATTAATGATTTAGAATTTTTATTATCATTCAAAAGAGAACATGATTTTCTTGATGTATGGCTTGCAAGAGTCAATATTAAACTTGAAAATATAAAAATTCAAGAAGAAGAAGTTTCGGAAGTTAAATGGGTTAGTTTAAAGGAATTAGATACCATTATTAATAATGGTGAATTTGTTCCAGTTATTAATTTATATTATGATTTATTTAAGAAGTTATTAATTAAATGCCATAATCTAAAAAATTAAAAGTAGAACTATATGTTCTACTTTTTTAATACTTTTTCAAAATATTTCTAATTGGTGCCGAATTACGATACATAAAATATAAGGTATTATTAGTAATTAATTCTAAATCACCAATATATTCATAAGCTTTAGCCCCAAAATTTAATTTAAATTGATTTAAACCTTGATATTTATTATTTTCGATATTGAAATTAGTTATTCCTCCTAAATTAAATTTTTTATAACCTAGTTTTGAATATTTTTCCATTAATTTCCATATCAACAAATGTTTCGCATTGAAATTCTTATATTGTGGATCATACCCATCCATTAAAACATGAATAGTATCACGATATTTAATAACCAATATTGAAGCCATAACAATACCATCAGGATAATCACGAAGTAAGTTAGTAGCTAATACTAAATTTTTTTTACATTGTTCTAATTTTAAATCTGCTTGAATTTTTTTATTAATTAATTTATTATTTTTATTTGAATTAGTTAAAATTTGTTTATTGATAATCGCACTATCTTCTTCTTGTTTTTCATATTCTTCTTGGGTTGCTTTTAAAAATTGAGCAGTATCTAATTTCGCATAATAAAAATCGATCATCTTTCTTTCGGAAAAGAAAGTATAACAATCTTTAAAATATTTTAAATCTCTTGGATATTTCTTTTTAGTTTGAAGATATAAGTATTCTAAGTTTTCTTCATTACCTTTATATATTTTAATTCCGTTACGTTCAGCATTCCTAATCTTTGTACGATAGCTTTTATCAATATTTTTAAACAAAAGATAATAAGGAATGTTAATATCAATAATTGCTTCAAAACGTGGTTTTAAAGATTCAAAATAATTATTATAACCTAAATGATAATATCCACAATCTTTTAAATTATCATAAATAGAATCATAATAATAATTATTTTCATTCATCTTATAATTAAAATTATATACATTTCTAATTATTGGTGGACATATTTTGATACCGGTAATATCTAAACGTCCTAAAAACTTTTTAATTTCATGAGTAAAAGTTTTTAATAATGTATAATTATTATAATCAATTAAAAAACCTCTTGGTGCATAAGCATATTTAAAAGCAAATGTTTTTTCAACTAAAATTAAAGAGGCAGCTAAAATATTATTATTTTCATCAATTAATCCAACATATAAAATTTCAAATTTTTGATTACTCATTACCATACCATATTCAACAGTTTGATATATTGAATAATCGTTATATTGGTTCGCAAATTTTTTAAATTCTTCAGCTGTTAATTTTTTTATCTGCATATTCCCACCTCATTGTACAAATATTATAACATAGGTAATAAAAAAAATAAAACTATCATAAATAAAAACATTGTTAATATATTTTATATAGGTGATATGATGGACAAGATAAAGATAGGGATTCCAAGAGCTCTTTTTTACTATTATTATATTGATATTTGGCGACCTTTTTTTGAAGAATTAAATTGTGAGATAGTTGAAAGCCCTGAAACTAATAAACAAATTTTAGATTATGGAATAAAGTATAGTAATGATGAAATGTGTTTTGCTTTTAAAATATATATTGGGCATATCTTTTATTTATTAGATAAATGCGATTATCTTTTAATTCCTAGAATAGATAATTATGGTATAAAAAATCAAACTTGTACTAATTTTTTAAGTGTTTATGATATTATTAATAATATTTTTAATAAACCAACTTTAAATTATAATATTGATTTAAGAAAAAGAAAAAATGAATTAAAAGGATTTATGAAAATTGGTAAAGCGTTAAATAAAAGTAAAAGAAATATAAAGCGAGCGTATAAGATTGCGAAAATAAAATATCACAAAAAATTAAAAAAAGAAATTCTTATTAATTATAGTAAATTAAGTAGTTCTAAAATAAAAGTTTTAATAGTTAGTTATCCATATAATATTTATGATAATTATCTTGGGATGCCTATTATTAAATGTTTAGAAAAATATAATGTAGATATGATATACGCAGATAAATTTGATGCATCAGTAACTAGAAAATTAGCTAAAAAACTATCTAAAAATTTATATTGGAAATTTAGTAAAGAATTGATAGGTGCCATTAAATTAATTGAAGGGCAAATAAATGGTATTATTTTTATATCATCTTTTCCCTGTGGTCCTGATTCTTTAGTTAATGAATTAGTGATGCGTAAAATAAAAGTTCCTCATTTAAATTTAATTATTGATGATGTTGAGGCCTTAATAGGAATCGAAACAAGAATTGAAAGTTTTATTGATATTTTAAAACAGAATGAATGATAGAGTAATTGCTTTTCCCCATATGGGTAATTATGATATTCCTATTAAGTATTTGTTAAAAAAAATGGTTAAGGCTGAAATTATGACATCACCACCAATAACGACTAGAACGATTAAACTTGGAACTAAATATAGTCCCGAATTTATTTGTATGCCTTTTAAATATACATTAGGTACTTTAATTGAAAGTTTAGAAAAAGGCGCTAATATTTTAGTTCAAGTAGGTGGGGGATGTCGTTATGGTTATTATAGTGAATTACAAGAACAAATCTTAAAAGATTTAGGTTATGACTTTATTTTTATTAATTTAGTTACTAATGGAAAATCAGATATTAAAAAGATATATCATAGTATTAAACAAGTTGAACCTAAGTTTAATCTTTTTAATATTATTAAAAGTTTATATTATTTTTTTATTACTGCTAAGATGGTTAAATATATGGATTTAATTGATGATTATATTAGAAAAAATATGGGGTTTGAAGTAGAAAAGAATAGTTTTTTTAATTTAAAAAAACAAATGTTAGATGATTTTAGTAAAGTAAAAACTTTTATTGGTTTAAGAATATGTTATCAGAAATATAAAAGATTATTTAAAAAGATTAAAATAAATAAACCTAAAGATTGCTTAAAAGTAGGAATCATTGGTGAATTATATACCTTAATGGAACCGTGTGCTAATTATTATTTGGAAAAAGAAATAGCTAGTTATGGTATTGAAATAAAAAGATATACAAATGTTCATTATCTTTTATTTGAAAAGAAGAAAAAAGCTCCCCAATTAATTAAATATGCTTGTGAATATATTAAATATAAAATGGGAGCAGATGCGGCTGATAATATTGGTAGAACTAAATACTTATGTGAACATAATTATGATGGAATTATTCATCTTAAATCATCTTTTTGTACTCCCGAAATTGGCGCTATGCCGATTATTAATAAAATATGTAAACAATATAATGTTCCAATTCTTTTTTTATCAATGGATTCTAATACAAGTGAAGTAGGAATTAAAACGAGACTAGAAGCTTTTTATGATATGCTTAAGATGAAAAAAGGAAATAAAAAATAGTTATAGTATAATGATAATGAGTTGACAATAGAAAAATATTAGTGTATAAATTATATATAAAAAAGGAAGTGAATTATGCCAAAGAATTTAGTTATTGTCGAATCACCTAGTAAATCTAAAACAATTGAAAAATATTTAGGTAATAATTTTAAAGTAGTATCAAGTAAAGGCCATATTCGTGATTTATCAACGAAAGGAAAATATGGTCTGGGTGTTGATATAGAAAATGATTTTAAACCTAATTATATATTAATTAAGGGTAAGAAAAAAGTGGTTGATGATTTAAAAAAAGAAGTTCAAAAAGTAGATAAAGTTTATCTTGCTACCGACCCTGATCGTGAAGGAGAAGCCATAAGTTGGCACTTATACAATGTTTTAGGTCTTAATGATGAAAAATATGATCGTATTGTTTTTAATGAAGTAACGAAAAAAGCGGTTTTAGATTCTTTTAATAATGCGCGTAAAATAGATAAAAATTTGGTTAATTCACAAGAAACAAGACGTATTTTAGATCGTATTATAGGCTTTAGATTAAGTAGATTGATGCAAGTAAAAACTGATGGTAGTAGTGCTGGACGAGTACAAAGTGTTGCTCTTAAATTAGTAGTTGATCGTGAACGTGAAATAGAAGCTTTTAAAGAAGAGGAATATTGGACGATAACTGCTAAATTTCAAGATTTTGATGCGGAATTATTTAATTATAATCATAAAGAAATTAAAATAAATAATGAAGCTGAAGCTAATGAAATTTTAAATAAATTAAGTAATGCTTTTAAAATTGAAAGTGTTGAAAAGAAAACTAAAAATAAGAAACCTAAATTACCATATATTACTAGTACATTACAACAAGATGCATCTAATAAATTAGGAATGAATGCTAAAAAGGCGATGATGATTGCTCAAAAATTATATGAAGGTGTTGAACTAGCCGATGAAACAGTTGGGTTAATTACTTATATGCGTACCGATTCAACTCGTCTTTCAAAAGATTTTATTGCAGAAACATTTAAATATATTGAAGGTAAATATGGTAAAAAATATTTAGGTACGATAAGAAAAGAAAAAAGCAGTAAGAAAAATAAAATTCAAGATGCTCATGAAGCAATTCGTCCAACTAGTATTAAACGTACACCTGAGAGTGTTAAACCATATTTGTCTAATGATGAATATAAACTATATCAAATGATTTATTATCGTGCTTTAGCGTCTCTCATGGCGGATGCTAAAACTGAAAATACAACCATTATTTTAGATAATAATAATTATCAATTTAAAGCTACCGGACAAGTAGTAAAATTTGATGGGTATTTAAAAATATATAAAAACTATGAAGAAACAAATGAAAATGCTTTACCTCCTTTAGACAATTATAAATCAAATGTTATTGTATCTAATGAAATAGTAAAAGAACAACACTTTACTAAACCACCAGCTCGTTATACGGAAGCTAAATTGATTAAAGAAATGGAAGATTTAGGAATAGGTCGTCCTAGTACCTATGCGAAAACAATGGATACTTTAAAATCAAGAGGTTATGTCAAAGTTGTTAATAAAGCTTTTGTACCAACTAAAGTTGGTATTGAAATAACTGATAAACTACAAGAATATTTTAGTCATTTAATTAATGTTAAATATACAGCCATGATGGAAAGTGACCTTGATAAAATTGCTGAAGGTAACGCTAATTGGGTTAAGATTTTAAAAAGTTTTTATGATGAGTTTGAACCTTCAGTTAAAGAAGCATTTGTTAAAATGAGTAAGAAAGAACCAGAAAAAACTGGTGAATTATGTCCAGAATGTAATAGTCCATTAGTTATTCGTAAAGGTAAATATGGTGAATTTGTAGCATGTAGTAATTATCCAAATTGTAAATATGTTAAAAATGAACCAAAAGAAATAATTGAAATAACTGATTGTCCAAATTGTGATGGTAAGATTATTGAACGTTATAGTAAAAAAGGAAAACTTTTTTATGGATGTAATAATTTTCCTAAATGTCAAACAGCATACTGGGATAAACCAATAGGGGAGTTATGTCCAAAATGCAATAGTATGTTAGTTGATAAAAAAGGAAAAATAAAATGTAGTAATTGTGATTATGAAAAGTAGGGAAACCTACTTTTTGTTTGCTATAAGACTATTTTTTTGATATAATGAAAATGAAATTTGGGGTGATAGACTTGGAAAAAAAAGGTGTATATCGATATAGTTTAGTAGTTAAAAATAATATAACTAATAAAGAATATATAATTCCATTGAATGAACGTGATAAAAAAGGAACTTATAAGGCCTTTTTAACTACAATAGATAGCCGAACAACTGATTTTTATAATGAAAAACAATTTGTTAACTATTTAAAAGAGAAAGAATATATTGATTTTACTGATGGTGAAGCATACATTACCTATAAAAGTGATGGTGAAACTAATGCTTTAAATATCATTTATAAAGATCAAGAATTGTTGGGTAATATTGCTAAAAAATATAAACATCGAACATATATTGATGAAAATGATTCTGAATTTCAAAGAAATTTTAGACAATTTATGACTGATATTCAAAAAGGACGTTTTTATCGTTTTATGCTTGAAAAAAAATATATTAATGAATATTTACAAAGATTATTAGAAGAATATATTTATGGTGGAAATAAAAGTCGAGGAAGAGATATTATTAGAGAATTTTCGCGTTATAAAGCTTTTCGAGCTTATATATTAGGAAAACAACAATTTGAAGGAAAAATTAAATTAAAACCAATAAAATTAACAAAGTTATCTTATAAACAAACAACCTTTTTTAATGATAATCAAGTATTAGAAAAAAAGACTGGTGATCAATATTTAGATTATTTAATAGAAACCAAAGATTATGAAAAGATTGCTGAACTTTATACTTTAGACCAATTAGAGCAAAAAGGAGTAAATGTTAAAGTTTTAGATGGTTTAGGTCAAGTTGAAACAAAAGAATCAAAAATAAAAAAGAAGGGATAATAGATTTTGTCCCTTTTTTATGTTAAAATAAAAAATAGGTGGTAGGATGCAAGAATTGATTAATAAATTTATTAATTATCTTAAGAATGTAAAAAATTATTCTAATTATACAATTAATAATTATAAAACAGATTTAACTACTTTTTATCAATTTTTAAATAAAGAAGGAATTGATAATATTAAAGATGTTGATTATAAAGTTATTCGTCTTTATTTGCAAGAATTATATGATAAAAAGTTTGCGAAAAAAACAGTTAGTAGGCATATTAGTAGTTTAAGAAGTTTTTTTAAATATTTATTAAAAGAAAAAGTAATTAAAGTAAATCCTACAACCTTAATTAGTAATCCTAAAGAAGATAAAAAATTACCAACTTTTCTTTATTATCCTGAACTTGAAAAATTACTTAATATACCTGATAAAAAAACACCATTAGGACAAAGAGATGCTCTCATTTTAGAACTTTTATATTCTACTGGTATTCGCGTTAGTGAACTTGTTAATATTAAATTATCAGATGTTAATAGATATAATATGACTATTAAGATTTTAGGTAAAGGAAATAAAGAAAGATATGTTTTATTTGGTAATGTTTGTTTAGAATTATTAGAGCATTATCTTAATGATGGGCGTATAAAATTATTGAATAATAAAAATAGTGATTATTTATTATTAAATAAAAATGGTAGTAAACTTACTGATCGTGGTGTTAGAGTAATTATTGAAAAAGTTTTAAAAAAAGGTTCCTTAAAAAACCATATTAGTCCTCACGTTCTTCGTCATACTTTTGCTACTCATATGTTAGATGAAGGAGCCGATTTAAAAACAGTTCAAGAGTTATTAGGGCATGCCAATCTTGCGACCACTCAAGTTTATACTCATGTATCTAATGAACGTTTAAGAAATGTTTATTTAAATTGTCATCCAAGAGCTAAAAAGGGAAGTAGTAATAAATAATGGCAAAAGTATATTTTTGTATTGTGGTAAAATAATGTACATATGAACCTTTATGTGATAAATGTTATTTAAAAGTGTTTTTAAATGAATAAAAAAGTAAAAAAATGTCAATTTATTTTTTTTTTCTTGTCTAAAAAAAACTTATTTGATATAATGAATTTATGTAAAAACCAAGGAGGATGAATAAATGACAAAATATGTTTACGCCTTTAGTGAAGGCAATAAGGATATGAGAGATTTATTAGGTGGTAAGGGTGCGAATTTAGCTGAAATGACATCTATTGGATTACCTGTACCAAGAGGATTTACTATTACAACTGAAGCATGTAATAAGTATTATGAAGATGGTATGGTTATTAATGATAAAATTGTTAAAGAAATTTTTGATCAATTAGCAAAATTAGAAAAAATAACTGGTAAAAAGATGGGCGATTATCATAACCCATTATTAGTATCAGTTAGAAGTGGTGCTAGAGTTAGTATGCCAGGAATGATGGATACTGTTCTTAACTTAGGAATGAATGATAAGGTGGCTGAAGGATTTGCTAAAGTTACTAATAATCCTCGTTTTGTTTATGATTCATACCGTCGTTTGATTCAAATGTTTGCTGATGTTGTAAAAGGATATCCTAAATCTTCTTTTGAACGTTTATTAGATCAAATCAAAGAAGAAAAGGGTGTTAATTTAGATACTGAATTAACAGCTGAAGATATGTATGAAATAACTATGAAATTCAAAAAATTATACAAACAACTAGCAGGTGTTGAATTTCCACAAGATCCAAAAGAACAATTGCTTGAAGCAGTAAAAGCAGTCTTTAGATCATGGAATAATGAACGTGCTATTATTTATCGTAGAATGCATGATATTCCAAGTTCTTGGGGAACGGCTGTTAACGTTCAAGAAATGGTTTATGGAAACCGTGGTGGTGAAGATTCAGGTACTGGTGTTGCTTTCACCCGTAATCCAGCAACCGGTGAAAAAGCACTTTATGGTGAATATTTGATCAATGCTCAAGGTGAAGATGTTGTGGCTGGTATTCGTACACCACAACCAATTAGTACCTTAAAAGAAGTTATGCCAGAAGTATATAAAGAATTTACAAGAATTACTGATATCCTAGAAAAACATTATAAGGATATGCAAGATATGGAATTTACAATTGAAAATGGTAAATTATTTATGCTTCAAACAAGAAATGGTAAGAGAACTGCTAAAGCAGCATTAAAAATTGCCGTTGATCTTGTTAAAGAAGGTATGATTACTAAAGAAGAAGCTATTTTAAAAGTTGAACCTAAACAATTAGATCAATTATTACACCCAGATTTTGATAAAGAAGCATTAAAGAAAGCTAAACCAATTGCCAAAGGTCTTGCGGCTTCACCAGGAGCTGCTACTGGTAAGATTTACTTTACAGCTGAAGATGTTAGTGAATCAGCAGCTAAAGGTGAAGATACAATTCTTGTTCGTTTAGAAACATCGCCAGAAGATATTCAAGGTATGAATGATGCAAGAGGTATTTTAACCATTCGTGGAGGTATGACATCACATGCTGCCGTTGTTGCTCGTGGTATGGGAAGATGTTGTGTTAGTGGTTGTGAAAGTTTAGTTATTGATGAAGAAACTAAAACTTTAACAACCAAAGACGGTTTAGTTTTCCATGAAGGAGATTATATTTCTTTAGATGGTTCTACTGGTTATGTTTATGGTGAAAAAATTCCAACCGTTGAACCAGAAATTAGTGGTGATTTTGAAGAATTTATGAAGTGGGCAGATAGTATTCGTACTTTAAAAGTAAGAGCAAATGCTGATAATGAAAGAGATGCGAAACAAGCTGTTAAATTTGGTGCAGAAGGTATTGGTTTATGTCGTACAGAACACATGTTCTTTGAAGAAGATAGAATTTTTGCTGTAAGACAAATGATTGTTGCTGATAGTCAAGAAAAACGTGAAGAAGCTTTAGCTAAAATTTTACCAATGCAAAGAAAAGATTTTGAACAACTCTTTAAAGCAATGCAAGGTAAACCAGTAACAATTCGTTATTTAGATCCACCTCTTCATGAATTTTTACCACATACTGATGAAGAAATTAGACCACTTGCTAAAAGTTTAGGTATGAGTTTCCAAACTTTAAAAGATAGAATTGAATCTTTAAAAGAATTTAATCCAATGATGGGGCATCGTGGATGTCGTTTAGCAATCACTTATCCTGAAATTGCATTAATGCAAACAAGAGCTATTATTGAAGCAGCTATTAATGTTAATAAGAAAGGTATGAACGTTGTTCCAGAAATTATGATTCCATTAGTTTCAGAAGTAAAAGAATTAGAATATATAAAGAAAATAGTTATTGAAACCGTTGATGAAATTATTGAAAAAGCTAAAGTTGATTTAAAATATCATGTTGGAACAATGATTGAAATTCCAAGAGCAGCTCTTTTAGCAGATGAAATTGCGAAGGAAGCTGAATTCTTCAGTTTTGGAACAAATGATTTAACACAAATGACTTATGGATTCTCTAGAGATGATGCTGGTAAATTCTTAAATGATTATTATGATAAAAATATTTTTGAAAATGATCCATTTGCGAAACTTGACCAAACTGGTGTTGGTAAGTTGGTCGAAATGGCTGCTAAAAAGGGTAGAGAAACAAGACCTAATATTAAATTAGGTATTTGTGGTGAACATGGTGGTGAACCATCAAGTATTGAATTCTGTCATAAAGTAGGATTAAATTATGTATCTTGTTCACCATTTAGAGTACCAATTGCTCGTTTAGCTGCTGCTCAAGCTGCTGTTAAAGCTAAACAATCTAAATAATAAAATAAAAACTAAGATAGAAATATCTTAGTTTTTTATTGTAAAATGTATTTGAGTTTTAAATGAATTAATAAAAATAGTAATTCAGTACATTTGTCAAAACTATTATACTTTAATAAAGACCATTTAATATTTTCTTTAAGTGTTAAAAAAATGTCAAATATTTCTTAATAAAGCAATGGATGTATATTCTGTCATTAAAGATAGGAATATAACTCAAGAAGTTAAAATTTTTTTGAAAAAAAGATTATAAATTTAGCAAATTAGATAAAAAAGTATTATCACTTTTTATAGCAGGTTTTCTTTGCGATGGAAATTAAAAAAAAATATTATTAAACTATGATGATATTAAATTAGACAACTTACTTGAATTTATTGGGATAGAAGAAAGTGAAATAAAACCAATGCAAGAGGAAATGTATGAAGAATTTTTTAATGAGAATTTAAAATTAGATGTAATAACTATGATTAAAAACTATTTTAATAGTACTAATACACAAGTTAACTATGTTACACCTGAGGTTATAATAAATTCAATGAAATTTTCCGATGCATGTGGGTCTAAAATTCTTGAATATTATGCTGGAAAATATAATTTGTTAAGAAGTTACCTATTTTTTTCGATCATCATTTATTTAAGGCTTTGGAAAAATACATGCTTATTAGTGGAATTATTAGTGAAAAGGGCAAAAATAAAAGTAAAGAACAAAGTAGTCTATTTGGAATTATGACAAACCCACAAAAACATAGTATAATGGAAAAATTTGACGCAAATCAACCTAATAAAACAATGAAAATTGATAGCAATATATGGAATTTATTGGATACAATTAAAACGAAATTTATTGGTCAAGAAGAAGCTGTTGAAGATTTATTTTATAATATTGTAAATAATCAACGGTTAGCTGAAATGCCTGATATACTAGAT
>JAAYOI010000028.1 GCA_012520435.1 Mollicutes bacterium | reverse complement strand
GTAAATTCAGCGCATTCCTCATCGCTTGAAAAATGTTGGATAGTAGTTTTAACATAACAATTAGGTAAAACCACTACTTCATGTTCATGGCTTTCTAATAAAGTTTCAATCACAGATATACGATCATGAAACCTTTCATCGCAAACAATTAATAATTTCATATTTTCCCCCCTATTTTTAATTATTAATCGAATATATATATACCGCACTCATAAATTCTTTAGGCATTAAGATAGCTAAATGCCTTAATTCTCTTTTTATTTTATCACTATTTTTAGCTAATAACAATTGGTTGTATATATATTTGATTAATAAACTTGTATCAAGTAAATTTATTATATCATTTTTCTTAACTTTTTGTTCTATTAATTTCATATTTATATCATTTATTTCCATTATTTTTTTCTTTATTAAGCGATTATAATCTTTAATATTATATATAATAGATTCATCTATTCCTAATGTTTTACCTATATATTCAATAGTTTTATTAATAATTTTTTTAGTTAATTCTAAATTCCCATTAATAATTTGATAATAATCTGTTTTATTAAAAATTTTATTAACTAAAAGATTATTTTTATTTTTTAAAATTGTTTCTAAAATTTCTATTAAAGTTGATTTATGTTTTAATAAATTCTTTTCTAAATGGCCTTTCTTAAAAGTATATTTATCACCATCTAATTTTTTAAATACTTTCATTGTATCATTATAACCAAAACGTATATTACGACGCGCCATATTAAGATTAAAAACTAAGAAAGAACCTAATTTATTACGAGGTGAAATAGTAATTATTTTAATATTTTTATTTTCTACTTTTTTCTTTATTCCAATTGTATGGAGGTCAACGGCAATCACTTCAGTTGCTCCCATATTGATTGCTAGATTGATAGGTAAATTATCATGATATCCACCATCAATAAAACTACTTTCCCCTATTTTTTTCTTTTTAAAAACAGGAAAGCAAGTAGCAGATGCAATAATATAATCTTTTAATTCTTCTTTCGGTATTTCTCTTTTAGTAAGTGTTATTGGTTTAAAATTAGGTAACCTAACAGTTACTAAACCATAATTTATCTTAGATTTATAAAATTTATTTAAATTTAATAATCTTTTTAGATTATCTTCTAAAGGTTTAATATCCATACCACTATTAAACAAAATATTTTTAGCATATATCTTTAAAATTTCTATTTTCCCATCTGGTATATTATAATCTTTTTCTAATTTTTCATTATATACTAAACTAAAATCAAGATTATACCACATCCATAAAGTTTTAAAATAATCTTTTTGAACCATAAAAGCACCATTAATAGCTCCTACTGATGTCCCTGCTACAATGTCATATTTAATATGTAATTTTCTTAAAGCTTTCCATACGCCAATTTGATAGGCACCTTGAGAACCACCACCAGATAAAACAATTGCCCTTGTCATTTTCTCACCTTCTCTTATTATATTCCGATTAAATTATATCATAATATCTTTTTTAATTGACACTGGTTTACGCTATTTTGTAATTTTTATAAGAATATTTGCCAAAAAAATTGATATATAAATAAAATATATTTATAATAAAGTTGTAAGATAAGGAGGGGTTAGTATGCTTAAAAAGGTAAAATTTCTTGTTGTCCTTATGTCATTATCAGTGTGCCTTTGCTTAATGAGCAATACCTACTCACGGTATGTAGCTGACACTACTGGTAATATCGACATCTTATTTTCTAAATGGCAAATCCTTGTTAATGATAATGACATTACAAGCGACTTTGACTCCTCTATAACCTTTGTTCCTATAATTGAAGAAAATCCTCATATTGCAAACAATACAATTGGTCCATCTTCTAAAGGATATTTTGATATTGCGATTGATCCAACTAATGTTAATGTATCTTTTAAATATAATATTACTTTGGACGTTGCTAATGAAAATATTCCTGATTTAATGATTACCAAATATTCAATTATACTTGCTTCTTATGATGGAGAAGATCCATTAGATATTTATAATCTAGAAGGTAATACAATAAGTGATGTTTTGATATATGATAAAACAGTTGAAAACTTTAATTTTGAACCTTTTACTATTAGAATTTATTTCGAATGGTATGAAGGTGAAAACGAATTAATGGACGATGAAGCTGATACTATTATTGGCCATCTAGCAGCCTCAGAAGGTGTACCATTTGAAATGAGTGCCAATATAACTTTTGAACAAGTTCTTAATTAATTTGCTAAAAAGAAGTAGTTCTGCCTCTTCCTACCTACTTCTTTTTTTATGCACTTTTTTCAACAATAAAAAAGAAGTAGTTTGCCTCTTCCCATCTACTACTTCTTTTTTACTGAGTATTTTCTAAATCAGCTTTATTAGCTAAAATAACGGGTATAACATTACATATTGAATCCTTTTTTTCATCATATAATTTAGAATATGTTTCACTTATTTGCTTGACTGCAAAAGCATTTATATCATCATATTCACTACTAGTCCAATAACACCCAATTGAACTTAAATAATTAAAATTTTCATTAACAAATCTATAATAACCATTTTTATTAGTAGCTCGTTCTAATTCTGTTACTATTCTATTCTCATAATTCAAATTACCAATAATTCTATCAGAAATACTTTCTCTAACTAAAACTGAATTAATAATATCTCTTGAAATAATTCTTAGTATATCTTCAACAGTTAATGCTCTTGTTTCAACATTCCAATCACTTGTAACACCTTCGAAAATAGTCTGATATTCATCATAATAACCATTATAAACTTCATTATCATTATAATATGGTTTATTCGGATTAGGTAATAATGAAACAACTTCATTACTCATAACATTATCTACATCAATTACATATGTTTCTAAACATGTTGTACTTACTTCTTCACATCTTTGATTATTTTCAACATCAAAAAGAATCATATCTCCTAAATTATAATTAGGATCGCTTGCTGTATCAGTTTTAACATATTGTTCAGCTGTTAAAACAAGAACAATTTGAATTGCTGGTCTAATTTGATAGTTTTCATCTTCCTTTTTCTTTTCTTCTTCTTCTTTTTGAAATTGATAAGCTGCATTCCCCCATAAACTATCTATTTCATCACTTTCAGAATCTAATGGCCATGATATTGAAACTTCAAAAGAAGCTTCATCACCTTTAGCTAAAAGATATTTTTTACTTAAATTGATATTAATGTGAAAAGGATAATTATGTGATAAAACGTCTTCGACATATTCTGATTTAATAGTTGTTGTTTCATTTACCACAAAATTATCATCAGGATTATCTAAAATTCTAGCTGAAACAATTGAATACTTAATTTGTGCATCAGAATCACCTAAATTTCTAATATTAACAATTTCCGTTATTGTTTCCATACCTGGATAGATTTCTGTTAAAGAAATAACCATATCACTAGAAAGTTGTTCGCCATTTTTATTTAATTCGATGTTCCAAGCTTTAACTCCCATTTCGGTTGAAAGATTAGATAACCCACTGTAAGCAAACCAAGCTAGTGTTACTGATACAAATGAAAGGACAATGAAAAAAATGGATGCTAAATTAACTTTCCAATATACTCTATATCTTGATTTCATCTGTATCACCTCCACTAGCCGTTTTTATTTTATTGTTATTTTATTAAAACCCCATTCTCCTCTTCTCTTCCTTTTTTAATAATACATTAATAATTTCATAACCAATAATATACATTAAAGGAATAATAATAAATAAATAAAAACCTAAATTAGTACTAATAATTTTATAAAGAAAAGAAAGTATTGGACACCGATAAATAACAACCCCATATAATTGATCTTCTGAAATAGATGGATCGACAACTAAATTTTTTAATCCTTTGGCACTAAATATATATTTTCCATCTTGATTTTGGTTGATTCCTACTACTTGGTGAGTAATTACCTTGCCAGCAAAATCACCACTCATACCCAAATAACTAATTGTATCACCAACTTTAATTTTTGAGGGTTCAACTTCTTTAGCAATTAAAACATCACCAACTTTATATTTTGGTTCCATACTTCCTGAAATTACCGTAAACATTCGGTACTTAAAAAAAGAAATACGGTCATTACTAAAGCGTTGTAAACAAACCACAAGAACAAATGCTATTAAAAAGACAATAAAAATATAATAAATTGTTTTAAAAATAATATTTAATACCTTATTTTTTCTAATTGCTAATAATCCTTTCACACCATCACCTACTACATATATTCTTGCATTTTTTCTAAATATTCTTCTAAGGCTGTTTTGAATTTATCTCTAACATCCTTAGTACTAGCTAATCTTCTATTCTTTTCTTCATTTATTTCAATAGATATCATATTAAGTAATTCTTTTTCAGATATATCAATTCCATAATCTAATAATATTGAAACTACTCGTTTAATATGTAAATTTAAAGATGTCATAACATATTTAATTAACTTTTCTTTTTGTTCTCTCTTAGATGGTGATATAGAAGCTAAAACAAAATAATCCATCAAGAAAGCTTCATCTAAAATGGCTTTCATAATATCATTACCAGTTGTATCTAATCCTTCTTTAGATGTATCTTCAAATTCATTAAAATCATATGTTTGTAAAAATTCCCATAATTTTGTAGCATTTTGAAAGTTAGGATTTTTTAAAATAAGATTAGTTTTACGAATAGGCGGGACAACAAACGGAACACGAGCTTTTTCTAAGGACGAATACATTTCACTTCTACGCCAAGATGAAATGTAATCTCTAATTCTCTTTACTCGTTTTCTAATTTCTTCTAACTCCTTAGCAAAATCATCTGCTCCACTGCCTTCAGGAATAGAATAAGAAGTTACTTTTAATTCAATATTTATTCGCTCAATATTATTACTTGTTGAACCTGCATATTCCAACACTTTATCGTTTTTAGTTTCAAAATCTTCTAAGAATGCTTCTTTAGTAATCATAAATCGCGATAAATTTGTAATTAATGTATAAATAAAACGATTTTCATAAGTATTATAAGTTTCTTCGCGTCTAGTAATTAAAATTTTAGAAGGCTGTACCTCATTTGTTTCTTCATTAATTTTTTCAATATAATGGGTGTGTTTACTTAAATCCTTTACGCTATCAACACTAATTTTTTTAGCTCTTTCTATTTTTACTACATCTTCCTCATTAATAAGGGCTACTCTTGGATTTCTAACTATATTATCGATATAAGGACAAACAAATTCGATAGTATCAACCCATTCAAATGAAGTTGAATCACCACTAAGATTTGATTGATAGCGCATTTGCGAATTTATACCTTTAAGAAATGATTCGCAATTCTTTTTTAATTTTTCATCAACCACCAGCTTTGATAGCTTGGCCATATGACATCACACCCCTTAAACAGTTTTCTTTAACATTTCTAGATAAGCAATACATTCTTTCATAGCACCATTACCAAATTCTTTATTTAAATAATTAATAAATGGATCTATTTCATCTCTAATTAAAGAAATATTTAATTGATCAAATTTACGTAATATTTTTCTAGCTATGAAATAATCAATTGCTTCAACTTCTTTTCCACCACAAGCAACATATACTGGAACAAATATATTTAATTGCTTCAAAATACGGTTACCAAAAGCAATTCTAAAATGATTAATAACGTAATTATCCATTGCTTTAATTTTTTCTAAATTCTTTTCGATAACTGCAAAATCTTTTGTAGCATTTTCAAATAATAATTCTAAATAACTAGCATTAATATTAATAGCTTCTTGTTCACGACATTTAAATGGTGAAATTTTCGTATTTATATCGATTGGCATAGCACGGTCATAAACTTTATCAGTAACCATAAAGGTTGAATCATCATTATTAATAGTTCCAATATACCATAAATTACCTGGTAATTTTAATTTACCTTTAATAATTCTTTTAGGATCATCTGGCCATTGATTTGGAACTAATTCAATAATCCATTCATCCCTTGATGGCATTTCCAAAATTGATAACATTTCCGCAAAATAATATTCAACACGGGCAATATTCATTTCATCCAAAATAATAGTATGAACTTCATCATCAAAACCAGCTCTATAAAGTTCTGCTAAAACATCTGTTTCATTAAATTTCTTAGTAAATTCATTAAAATATCCTAATAATTCAGTTCTATCACGCCAAGATGGTTGAACTGACGCAATACATGAATCATTTTTAACAAATTTACCCCAAGCATATGCTAATGATGTTTTACCAGTACCAGAAATACCTTGAAGAATAATTAATTTACTACAAGCAAGTCCCCCAAAGAAAGATCGTAAAATAGATATATCATAATATAAATGTAATTGACTAGCAGCAAAACATTTAAAGTTATCAACTAATTCTTCTAATGTAAATTTCGTATCATATTGCTTAGGTTTAAAGTTTTTATAATCTTCATCAAGCTTAGTAAGTTTAGGAAATCGTGAATTGGATGTATCGACTTCTTCTAAATTTTCGTCTTCTTCTTTTGTTTCTTCTTGTTGTTGTTCTTCTTCTTCAGGCTTCAATCCTAATTGTGATACTTTCATAGCCATAATTTCTTCTTTTTCTTTCATTAACTTTCTTACTTGGTCATTAAGATTCGCAATCTCATCTAATAAATCCTCTTTACTATATTTAGTCCTTCTTATTTTTATAAACTTTCTAATAGTAAAGAAAAGTAATAAACCAATTAAACCAATAATAATTACTAATACACCAACAGTTAAAGCTAAAAGCAACCAATCAAGTCCTTTTAAAGCTTCACGATAACTATCAATAATTTTCTTATAATCATTATAATTTATAATTCGAACAAAACCATCAGCAATTCCTTTGAACATTATGCCAATTCCATCAAATAAAATGGAAATAAATTCGTAGAAAAATCTTAGAAAGACATTCATGGATTATTCACCCCCAATATCTCCAACCTTACTAACCACATCTTCATAAAAAATTTTATCTGTTAAATCGTTAGGAATAAAAGCTTTTAACTCTTCAACATCAACTGTCTTCTTATTAACAAAGATATAATCTGCAACATACACATTTCCTTGATTTTTTTTCTTTAGTGGATATGGTTTATCAAAGGCTACAGCAAACTTATATCCCATTCTACGCATATTTTTTATAACTTTAGCATTATTTACAAGATCTCCATAATTAATTAAAATAACTACATTATTTCTTGCATAATTATCATCAATCATTTTTAATGCTTTTTCTAATTTTCTTTCTTTAGCATACAAACTATTGGGAATATATAAAAGATATTTATTATTGAAATTTGGAATTGTCATATCTTTAACTAATTGTATTGATAATAAAGTTAATAATACTGATATCTTATCTTCCGCAATAACCCCTTCATTATAAGTTTTATCAATGATATATTCACTATAAACTTTACTAAAAGTAAGATTATGCTTTAATTCTAGACCATACATATCTTTTTTACTAGACAATTTATTAAATTGTAAATTAAACATATTAGTTTCTAAATTAGTTAAGAAAGCTTTTAACATGTTACTATATTTTCTTTGAATTTTTATAAGACTATCAGTAAGTTTATCAATTCTTTTAAATTCTAAAACTTCCGCACATTTTGTTAATTCTTTCTTATAATACTCTTTCTTAACTTTTAATTCAGTAATTGTTTCATTCGCATATCTTAAACGAGCAATTAAAATAAATATTAAAGTATATGTATTAACTGTTAATTCATATTTTTTATTCGTACCACGATAACTCTTAATCAATTTATTTCCTATATCTTTAAATAACGCTTCTATTTTTGTAATACCTATACGTCGTCCACCTT
Source organism: Mollicutes bacterium (assembly GCA_012520435.1). Taxonomy (GTDB): domain Bacteria; phylum Bacillota_I; class Bacilli_A; order RF39; family UBA660; genus JAAYOI01. Next base: position 18,003 of record JAAYOI010000028.1, on the reverse strand, counting down.
CAACTTCTTCTTCACCATAATAATTATAATATCTTGCATTAACATAAGCATCAATAAATGTTTTAGTAATAGTTGGTACATTAGTATAAATCTTATTATCTTCAATTAAACAATCAATTAATTCATTTATTTCTTCTTTAATAATATTCATTGCTGCTTCAATAACATTTTTGCTCTTTTTTGTCTTTAATAAATCTAAATTAATGTTAGTTAATGATTCTTCTTCTTTTTCTTCTATTTCTTCTTTAACTTCCTTTTCCTCTTTTTTGACTGTTTCTACTTTTTCTGGCTTATTCATTTCGTTTTGTGCGATTTCTAGAAGAGTATCTTCACGATCTGATAAATCTACTGAAATAACTCTAAAAAGCATTGTTTTTTCTAAATCTTCTTCTTGTTCAACATCAGTTGCAATTGGTTTTACCTCTTCAGTAGGTTTAGATTCTTCCTCAACTTTCTCAACTACTTGTTCTTCCATAGGAACAGGTACTTTAACATCTTTTTCTTTATCTGACAAATTTACTGAAATAACACGATATAAAGCAGTTTTCTCTAAATCTTCTTCATTATTAGTAATTTTTGGAATATTTTCTTCTTTTCCTAAATCTGTTTCAATTTTATCAATCATTTCTTTTTCATTTTCTAAAACATTTTGATAATATAAAGCTGGTTTTTCAGAATTTTCTTCTTTTTTATTGATTTGATCAAAAACATCAAATCTTGAATTATCATCTTTTTCATAAAAATCTAAACCTTCTTTAGGCATACTCATTGTTTCTAATCTTTTGGCAATCAACTTATCAACTAACTTATTAACAATTTTTTCATTGATAAATTCCTTAACTTTTCCAAAAAAGGAAACAACCTTATCCATAACATCATTTGTAAATAAAGGTTTTTTATCATTCTTATACACTTCCAACCCGCCTTCTTCCTTATTTTTCTTCACCATCATATTAAATAAATAAAGAGTAATTATAAGCGCAATTAAAACAGGGAGATTAAATAATGTTCTACGGAAAATACCAAAATGAGGTAAAACTTTGACTACTTTTCCTACAATTTGCTCTCTATTAACGGGGGCATCATCTTCAGTATTATTGTTATCACCACTTGTAATATAAGTTCCATTTCGAACTTCTACAATTCGGTGCGTAACATAATCATCACCAAGTTCATAAGTAATAACATCATTCAATTTAACCCGTTTAGTTAGCTTTACAATAATCCAATCCCCTGCATTAATTGTTTCAGCCATACTATTAGTTTGAACCTCAAAAAAAGAATAACCAAAAAAATCAGTATATTTATTGCGAAGAACTTTGGCTTGAATCCAAGTATATATTGAAATCAATAAAATTATACTAAAGATTAAAATCAATATATTAAATAAAAAATTAATACCTTTTTCAATATAAACTTTTTTCATTACCCCTCTTACTCCTTTGTCGCATTCGATTATTCTACTATATATAAATTTTACCATACTCGACAATTATTTACAATAATATTGAAACTATTTGTTGAAAAAAATAAAATTTTTTCAAAAAATAAAGGCACATTGATATGTGCCTTGTTTTATTTTAATTATAATTGTAATTGTAACCGTTATAATTATATATATCATATTTACCATATTTTATTTCAACTATTAATGTATAAATTGAATAAATAAAGATCAGGAATGATGGAACTAAAACTAAGAATAAGAAGCCCCATTTTGATTCTGCAATCATTAAGAAAGCTCCAAGTTTTGGAAATACTTTAATAGGTACACCAGCTACATAATTCATATCATATGTTGCACCATTTTTAAATGCAACAGCATTATCAGTTTCATATACTTTACCAACAACACCAAAATCAATACTTAAGACTTTACTACTATCTAAACGGTAAGCAAATAATTCATCACCCGCTTTAAGTTGATGAGGTTTTTTATATTCAACAACAACCAAATCACCTTTTTGATATTTTTCAGTAGCTACATCTGTATTTACTTTTATCAATGAATAATTATCTATTTGCGTTACACCAAAATCATTATAATTTAATAACATCATTGTTAAGACAATCGCAAAGGCATAAAAAGCTACTCCAAAAATACTCGTTATTATTTTCTTTATTACTTGTAATATTTTCATATAATCACCTACTTTCATAATAACACAAAACCATTTAGATATCAATATATTTATAAATTTATATTATTTTATTGACACTCATCTATTTCTTCAATTGTAAAGTCTGAAATATCATATGTTTCTTCAATATTTCTTTTGTAGAAAATATAACTGGTTGTATCTCTAGGAGCCATAATAAATTTAACTGCTTCAAGATAGTCATTATTATCTACTTGATAAGAAATGAACTCATTCACATCCGCATCAATTTGTAATTTATTACTATCCCATGAAACTTGAACACATTTATTTTCTGAATATGAGTTAGAAACAATTAAACGTCCATAATCATCATAATTTATATAATCTAACGCTATTTTATCTTCCTCTAAATTTTTTTTATGAAGTATAAAATTGCCTTTTAAGATTTTACGATATGGCGATGTGCTAGTAATGGTAATATTAACTGTAACATCATTAAATTCATATGTACTGTCTGTTGCAATTACATCAAAATATAAATCATGTGTCACAATTTCTGTAACCCATTCATAACCATTTTCTTCGCATTCTGTTTGTTCAAATTCACTAACATCTACATCATCACCTTTTGTATTTTGACAAACATGAATGCTCTCTAAAACTCCATCAAAAATATTAGAATCCGTTCCATTTAGATAGCATTCTAAATGATCAGCCATATCCCCATTAATACTACATTCAACTGTATAATTGATATCATAATCAGTTATAACAGTTTGATTAAGATTATTACGAATATTGAAATAAACACGTTCGCCATCCCAATTGTTATTAATATTATTAATACCTTCAAGGCTTAAATAATCACTATTAAAATAAAAACCTTGTGAGCGTAAATAATAATCCCAAACAGAATTAGATACATATCTGGCAAAACTAACACCATCAAACAAAAAGAACAAGATAACAAAGATAATTAATATTATTAATCCATATTTTTTCAACCATTTCATATGCATCATCCTAATCTTCTAATTTTTGCCAACTTTTTATTTCAATATTAAGATAATCGACTAAATCCGCATAAACAGGATCATTATACTCACTAGAAAAAATCACTTTTAATTTATAATTATCTAATACTTCACTAGAATGCCCCATTTCTTGAAGTGGACTTTCACACACTAATTCATGTTCCTCATTACGTTGACATTCTTCATTATCTAGACATTCTTCATTACATTTTATAACTAATTCTTCATTTTCTTCATCTATCACTTTATATAATTCAATATCTATTGGAACTAAATGATAAGTTTTAATAAGCATTTGATATGAAACAGAAACATTAGTTAAAACTCCAGAATGATTATTGCTTACAGCAAAATCATATTCTTTAATATCTCCTGGTTTTAAATCGATTAAGGGAAATTGTAATTCATTTAATCTTTCAGCATTAAAAACGAATTTCGCAACATTCTGGTCCATAGATTTAAGATTAGTTATAGAAGTAAATAGTGAATATGTTATTCCAGAACCTAGTATTAATAAGATTAAGGTGGATAAAATCATCAAAATTCTTAATTTCATCTTAACACACCCTATTTAACAATAAAATATTTTTCAATTGTTCCAATCTTAGTAGTGCCATCATATAAAGTAAAGATAAATTTATATCCACCATTTTCAAAATTATCAGTTATTAGATTTAATTCAAAATTATTATATGTTTCTTCTGTTCCATCATAGAAAATAGGTTCGGTTGTAACATAATATATTTTATCTGAACATTTATTTAATTCATCAGTAATATAACCTTTTAAATCAACCAATGAATAATTTTGGTCATAAGCTGTCATTTGATCTTTCTTATATAATGAAACTCTAATACTTGGATTATCAAATGGACCATTTTGTAAAATTTTAAATAATATTTGTTTATTTTCTTCCGTTTTTTCAATAATACGATAAGTATTATCCATAATAACATCAAAACTATGTGGAATATTAAAGTTATTTTTCATAACCAAAATTGGAATACTTATTTCAGATGTAATTAATTCTTCATAAAGATAACCATCATATGAAGCATAATTAGAAATTTTTAAATAATATGTTCCCTCTTTTAATGTAACATTATCCTCTTTAGTAATAATAGTAAGTGTTTGAGTAATATTAGTACCTTCATTACTTAAAGCAATTCGTACAATATTATCTTTACCTGGATAATACCTCTCATCATTAATTTTAAAAATCATATTTTTAAAATGTTTTTGTTCAATTATCTGTCCTTCACTATCAACTAATTTGATGGCAATTCCCATTTTTTTATCTTCATAACTAGTATCAATTATTTTTACATCATCTATTTGTTTATAGTTAATTTGACTAGTTATATTGATATCAGTTGTAGAATCACTATCATAAATAATTCCACTACCACTATAATCAGTTGTTAAACTTAAAGTTGCATCCGCTCTTTCTCCATCAATAGTTGCATAAATATTTATTTCTTCTAAAGTATCATACAAAGTAGGTCTTACATTAATACCTTCGGAATCATGTAATTCTAAATATACTAAAACGTTACTATAATTAATATCTATATTGGTATTTGAAAAATCTAAAATAACTGTAAAATTCTCATTAATAAGACCTTCATCATAATAAGAATCTTCGATATATAATTTATTAACTGTTCCCGTTTCTTTAAATAAAGTAAATGGATAAAAAGCTTTCTTTTCACAAGTTAAATCTTCATCATCACAACTATCATGATAATGATATATATCTTCTTCGGTTGTAATTTGATAACTATAAATTTTATTTTTAACATTATCAATAAGTGTTATTTTAGTACCTAATGGTAATAAAACATTAGATACTAAATGATGAGTATGATTTTCTGTTATTTTCGATGGATTATTATAACTAAAGTTCATAGTTACTGTTGATTTACTAGAAATATTTGGCTCTTCATCAAGATAATTTAAATTATTTCTACCAACTTTTAATGAATTTAATTGATAACCATCAAACACAATATAATCAGTATTAAAGTAACTAATAAAACCAAAATCATCAATTACTTTAACATAAACAACATATGTTTTCTTTTCACTAATTGATATTTCTTCATCATAATCTATCCATTCATTATCGCTTAAAGCTTCTAATTCTTTTTTATTTAATGTTTTATCAGTAATGTAATATTGAACATTAATAATTCCCGTAATTTCATTATTAGCACTAATCATTATATTTTTAGCTCGATCAATATAAACTGACCCTAGCTCACTACGTAAATCATTCCAATTATAGCTATCTAAAGAGATATCAACATCTGGTCCATTAGGATCTAAAATTAATATATCAGAATTTAGATATGTTTCATTCCCATGATAATTAACTAATTTGGCATATATAACATAAATACCTGGATCAACAATTTGAACAAATGCACCATCATTATACGGTATCCATGATTCTTCTTCTAAAGCTAACAATTCATCTTTATTTAATGGTTCAGCACCATTACTAATATAATAATATTTTTCATCTATTGGCTTAAAATCATTAACCTCTTCAATCGTAAAAGTAATGTTAGATTTAATAAATTTATATGGATTTAAAGACGTAGTAAAATTATTCCAAGTATAAATACCAGCATGAATATTTGCAATTGGATTATTAAGATCATCAACAAATAAAATTGGTAAAGATTCATCTTCATATACCCAAACGTTATCGAAATTAGCTTTTAAATCATTAAAATCAATAAATTCCTTAAAGGATAAATTTTCCATAACAAAACTTTTTGATTGTAAATCACTCAAAGTAACCCTTTCAAAATCACCAAATGTTTCTCCATTTTTGATTGCCACTTCCGAAATATGATATGCTTTCCCAACATTAATATAAGCATTACTTATCATATCTACACTATGACTTTGTGAAACATCAAAAACATTATCAAAAAATATTACTCCGATATTATTACTGACAATACCAATTAAACCACCAATATTTAAAGCATTAAGATGTCCACTATTATAACTTTTAGAAATATTTATATTATCATCACTTTTTTCAATAACACCAATTAAACCTCCACTAACCGAATCACTAACAATATTTCCATTATTATAAGATTGATTTATATTGAGCAAATTAGTTGTAACACCAACTATACCTCCACTAACCGAATAACCATATACATAAGCTTTATTTATTGTATTAACGATGGTTGTATTATTACTTCTCCCAACAATACCACCAGCAATCCCATAACCATAAATAATTTGATAATTTAAATCAGAAAAACTAATAGTTACTCCTTCATTAGATATAGTACTTGTCCAAATAGAAACTTCATCTAAAAGAGTATCTCCTAAATTAATAGCAAAACTTCCACCACTTATTTCTTGATCATTTATTTTAATTGTCGTTTCTGTTTCATCTGAATCATTAATTGTATAATTACCTGTAAAAATAGTAGAAATAATATTACTACCTACAAATGGATATTTATTAGTTAAATCAATATAACTCGTACTACCTTCTTTTGAAACATCAATAGTTTGATTAGTAAGATGAATATCAGTTTTCCTAATTATATTTTCATTTTTACTAATTACATAACCATTAAATAAAACATTAGTTATTGAGGTATTGGTTGCTGTAGATGCAATACCACCTGTTATTATTCCACCATAAATAAGAGCATTATCTACATATAAATCTTTAATATTTCCTTCTAATTCAGTAAAAAATCCTAATTCAGCACTATCTGCATCAGTAATATAAAGCCCAAAAATAGTATATGAACGACCATCAAAATATCCTTTAAAACCTTTCAAAACATTAAAAGTATTAACGGTTCCTATTTCATCACCAGTTTGTTCAATGTTATCATAATATTTATTTGAATAATTTTCCAAATAATATTCTTGCCCATCAAGAATATATTTAATACCATTTTCAGAATCATAAACAAAAAGACCCTTATTTAAAATAATATCGTTACTTAAAGCAAAATAAGTATTTTCATAATTGGTTTCTAAAAGTTGAATTGCAAAGTATGCTAATTCGGCACCATTAGAAATTATATATGGATTATCTTCTGTTCCATCTCCTCTACGATAACTATTCGCAATACTTCCATCCCAAACAGGCGCAGTAATAATAGTATTACGATTTTTATAGCGCGCTAAAGTAGGAATCCCAATGGATATTAATAAAATTAAGGCTAACATTAAGACAGCATAAATAATTTTTTGTGTATTAGATAATTTATTAATAAATTTCCTAACCCCTATCATTCTTATCATCCCTTTTTAGTGCCTACTATACTATTCTAATCATATAATATTATATCATATTCTACATTTTTTGACTATATTTTTATTATCAATGTGCTATTCTATGATTAAAAATTAAAAAAGAGTAATCATTTCAATTACTCTTCATATTTTCATCTTAGTCTTCTGCTTCAACAACATTGACAAATCTAATTGCTGTTCCAAGATTTCCAGCTTCATCCCATACTTTATAAATAAGTGGATATTGACCAGGTAATGCTAGGTTAACGCTTCCTTCTATCTTAACATTTTCTACTGCAATTGTACCATCTACATTATCTTTAACAGATTCTATACCTGGATCAGTATATTTAGCGCCATCAGTTTTATCTACATAAACTGTATGGTTTATTTCTCCTGTTTCTGCATTTGCAGGGTTTAATTTGATTACAGGCATTGTTTTATCTGCTCCACCTGGACCTTCGCCTTGGTTAACATCTGGTCCTGAATAATCAATATCACCTTCAGTAAATCTTTGTTTTGTAAATCCAAATTTAACAGAAATCTTTCTTCCAATAGCAGCAAAATCATAGTTATCAATATCTTGTCCTTCAATCCATACATATACTCTAACTTTAGTAATACTGTTAGGTGCTAAAGTCATAAATAATGGACGAGCAGTTCCTTTTTGGAATTTATCAGTATCAGTAAAATATTCATATGCTTCTAATAACTCATTTTCAATTGTTTTAGTATAGCTATTATAAGCTGGACCATCATAAACATTAACATTATCACCTGAACTTATTGTTTTTTTAACAGCATAAGTTGGATATGATTGTCCATTAGTAAGTTCATTACACTTTTCATCACTATATGAATTAGGATCTCTTACATCTGAACCATCACTATTTCTTTTTAAACATGATTTTTCATACCAATTAATAGCATTTTGAACATGTTGAGTATCGTTTGGTTCCCAAATAGTTGCTCTACGACAAAGTCCAGTTATAAGTTTTTTAGAATCTTGCGTTTCATCATCACAAGAAATTCTTGCAAGAATAGCCGCATCATTTTCATCTTTTATATCTTTTATAGAAACACGACCAATTTGGGCAAAACCTACACGTACTGAGTTTTCAATTCCAGTGTTTTCTACACCAACAACATCATCGCTATCGCTACTAGCGCCTGCTGAACCACCAGTTAATGCAACCTTTACTTCTGAATCGGTTGTTAAATAAATTGCTTCTTCATCAGCTAAATTTTCATCTGGATAATATTCATCTCCAGTATGGTTTTTAATAAATAAGTCAAATACAACATAACCATCTTGTTCAGTTTTTCCATCGCTATGATTATCAACACGACTAGCCATTAAACGATAACCACCTGGTGTTGAGGTTAAACTTGCTTTTTCAAATAATATCATTCTTGATGCAGTTTTATCCATTTCACCAACAGAAGACATTGGAATTAATCCTTTTCCGCCCCAACTATTGGTATTATTTTCATAAACTACATTTGTATTATTATAAGTTGCTTTAGAAATTGTTACCTCGTTACTCCATTGTTTTCCATTCAATGATAATTCTAGGCTGTCAATACTAGCAATAGTAATTTCAAAACTTGATACATTAACTGTACGCATACCAATAAACCATGCATAAGTTGATACTGACAAAACAACTGCTATCATACTACATATGATGATTAAATTTTTGACACGTTTGGTGTGTCTTTTCTTTTCTGCAATAATATTACTTTCTCCAAACATAAAATACCTCTCCCTCTTCCTTCTTATATTTATTTTAAATTTTCAAAATATCATTCATCAGCAGTAACCCCTTTTTATGTCTTTACTATCTAGTAGTATTTATGATATTTTGCTATTATACATAAATATTGTAACATAATTCGACAAAAAGTCAATATAATTAAAATATTTAAAACAATATTTTTTAATTTTCTTTCTTTTCGGCATTTTTTATCTTTTCAACTTGGGATATAAACCAAATCTTTTCAACCGTAGTTGAACTTTTTTCAATAACGTTAATACGTAATAAATAGTTGACTTTTTCTAATAAATTTGTAACTTCACTTTCATCAGCTAACATTTCTTCTGTTAAATTAATATTATCAAGCCTATACTTATTAATAATTATTTTAGCAACATTGCCTTCGTCAAAAACAAAGATTCCTTTAGTAATTATATTTGTAGGATTCATTGCAAACAAATCAAAACTATCACTATATTTAATTATTTCATCATAATTAGTAATATTAAATACTTTTTTAATAGCCATTTTCTTAAAGTAATCAAAACTATAATAGAGATGTAATAATTCAGCTACTGTTAAAGATCTAGTTAAAATTGTTAAAACCTTAAGTTTGAAAAATTCATTATCGTATGCTTTATACATATCATATAATTCTTTGGCCAATTTAATTGAATCAATTTTCATTTTCGTAATAGCGTTATCATCTTTTGATTCAAAAAGACTTAATCTACCACCAAGTAATCTTTTATTTATCTTTTCTAATTTTTCTTCTCTATCAGCTATCTGAGCTTCAATAACTTTTAAATTTTTCTCAGTAGTCATAATAAGAGGTCCTTTATTTTCATTCATTACTTGATTGCTATAAGTATTTTTAAAATCATTAATTAATAGTAAAAACTTCATATAGTTAACATATTCTTCTAAATTGAGTTTTAATTTCCCTAAACTTTCATAAAATTTTTCCATTGCCTCACTATCATTTAAATTTAATGGATCAATCATTAATGATTCATAAGTTGTTGCTCTAAGTTTATTATCTTCAAAATAAACGGTCATATCAATAGTACCATTTTTAGCTAAATCAATAATGTCACTAATATTTTCTTTATCAGCTTCATTTAATTCTTCATAAACAATTCTTAATTTGCGTAAACAATCATCATAATTATTAACACCATTTTCTAATAAAACTTCTTTTTCAAGTTTCGCAATATAAGCAATGAATTTTTTAGCATGCTTTTTTATTAATTTTCTAAAGTTTAATTCAAGATGTCGGATAATTTCAGGATTAACCCAATATATTTTTTCAAATATTTCAGGAAGCTTTTCATAATTTTCATCTCTGCGTGCTTCAAAAAAGGCAGTCATATATTCATTTACATAATATGTATAATTAAAATCTTTACTTGTTAATTTAATACCTGCTAGTTCAAATTTCTTTAAAAATTGATTAATAATATCATTTAAAGAATTAAAATTAAACTCATAATAATTACTTAATTCATATACTAAGTCATCAAATCCCATTTTTTCAAAATAAGTATTAGTAGGATTCAAAATAAAACGAACATGTTCTAAAGTACTAACTTTATTACTTATTTTTTCCAAATCATTTTCAGTCTTTTTAATTTCATATGATTTACTTTTTACAGTAATGTATTTTTTAACATGCGCTTTATAGGCACTATATTTTTCAATAATAGTGTCAATTTTTTCATTATACTTTCTCTTATTAGTTTTGGTTTTAGTAGGCATCGTGGAAATTAATGTTTTCTTAGCTTCAATATCTTCTTCAATAAACTGTAAAAAATTATTCATCTTGATTACCCACCTTCTCTTCCATTGGAATTTTTTTATCTTCTAGAAATTCTAAAAATTCATTAATATTTTCATAAACTTTAATTAGTTCCGCTAAGCTAAGAGTAAACAAATCAAATTCCACTTTTTGCCCTTCATTTTTTTTGTTTTTACCCATATTATCACCCTTTTTATCTTTTATTCTTCATAACCAGCTAAATCCTTACGGAAGTTAAGTGCTATATAAATAGCTGCTCCTTTTGAATTAGTTTCAATACTATCTACATCTTGTCCTTCAATCCATACATATACCCTTAATTTAGTAATACCATTAGGTAATTTAAAAATAGGATTAACAAAATCTTCTTCGGTAATTGTTTGTTGTAAAGCAAAATGTTCAGTATCTAATGGTATTCCTATACCTTCTTGACCATTAAGATGATCAAGTTTTTTCCCTTCAGCAATAACTCCATAAGTTGGAACATATACACCATCAACTAAATTTATACCAAATTCACTGAGTTTTTCAATTGATGTTTGTGAATGTCTTGTACTATATGGTTCATAAATAAGCATTTCACAACGTGGTGTACATCTCATATTTTGAACACTTCTAACACCTGAATCCAAAGGAAGAGTTCCAATTTTCACAACTCCAAAACGCATTGAATTCATAATCCCACTCATTGCTTCAATAGTTTCTTCATCAACATCTGCGTCAAAATCAATCGCTGTTCCTTCATCAAAATATAGATTGTCAGGGAATGGTGAATGGCTAACATTCTTTAAAAAGATATCAAAAGCAATAAAAGAATTAACAGCACTAGGTTGTTCTTCTCTAACTAAAGTTGTATTTATAAATCTTCGATTATTAAGTTCAGGATATTTACGCGTCATTTCACCATAAAATACAGCAAACTTAGTTTGATATGGGTCTTTAATACCATTAGAAGAAACTGGCCAAAAACCACCAGAAGCCCATTGATTAGTATGGCTTGGATAATTAACATTAATATCTCTAAGAACACTATTGAAAGACACTTCTACCGAATCTGAATAATTAACAGCATCCAAAGAAATAAATAAACCACTATCACTTTGCACAACCATATCAAAAAATCTAATTTTTACGTTTAAGGTAACGGAAAACCAAGCATAGGTTGCAACAATAAGCAAAAGGCTTGAAAGAAAAATAATAACTAATAATAAGCGATTTTTTATATTCTTTTTTTCTTGCTGTTTTTCATCTATTTCTTTCTCTTTTTCAATTTCTTCTTTAACATTTTCTTCTTCTTTGATATTTTTTTTGATTTCTTTTTCTTTATTATTTTTTTTAACAGTTGTCTTAGTTTTATTGCTTTTCTTACTTTTATTTTTATTTTCAGCCATAAGACACCTCTTTCGAAAATAAAGAATAACCAACCTCGGTTACTCTTTATTATTCTTTCAATCGTCTCGAGTTGGTTTATCTTTTATAAAAAAAGGAAATGCATAGTTCCCTATTATTACTATTACACATTTGTATTGTAACATTTTAACTTTTAACTGTCAATATTATTTGCTTTTTTTGGCGAAAAATGTTGCTTTTAAAAAGGGCTTTTATTGCCCTTGTGATTGTGGTTCTCGAACAATAACTGTTCTTAATTTTCTAGCTGTATTACCCGCCGAATCAGTTGCTGTATAAAGTACATAATAAGTTCCTGGATAATCAGTATTTACTACTACTTCTGATGTAATAGTTACATTTTCACCATCAACATTATCCCTAGCTGTTGCTCCCGGATCATTATATGTTTCACCAACATCAATATAATAAGGGTTTGCACCATTAATAGTAATTACAGGCATTGTTTTATCTGGTCCACTTGGTCCTTCACCTTGATTAACATCTGGACCACTATAATCAACATCACCTTCAGTAAATCTTTGTTTGGTAAATCCAAATTTTACTGAAATTCTTCTTCCAATAGAAGCAAAATCATAGTTATCAATATCTTGTCCTTCTAAGTAAACATATACTCTAACTTTAGTAATACTATTAGGGGCAAGTGTCATAAGAGAAGGACGTTCTGTTCCAGTTAATAATTTATGAGTATCTGTAAAATAAGGAAAATCAAACAATAATGGCATTGATCCTTTATAATCATTATAAGCTAAACCATCATAAACATTAACATTATCACTTGATTTTATTTCTTGACTTATAGCATAAGTTGGATATGCTTGCCCATTAACAACTGGATTGCAATCTTCGTTTGAATAAGAATTAGGATCTCTTACATCTGAACCATCACTATTTCTTTTTAAACAAGATTTATTATACCAATTAATAGCATTTTGAACATGTTTAGTATCATTTGGTTCCCAAATGGCAGCTCCACGACAAATACCAGTATGAATTACTTTTCCATTTCCATCTTTTTTGGTTTCACAAGTAATACCGCCAATAATTTCTTGATTTTCTACATCAGCACGAACACGACCAATTTGTGCAAATGCAACACGTACTGAATTTTCAATACCAGTACCAGAAACCCCAACAACACTATCTCCATCACTACCAGCACCTGCTGAACCACCAGCTAACGCAACACTTACGGCTGAATCAGGAGTTAAATAGATAGCTTCTTCACCAGCTTCATCTACATTTTCATCATAATAAGATCCTAAAATATTTTTAATAAACAAATCAAAAACAACATAACCATCACGTTCAATAACAGAATTACTAACTTTGCTAGCCATTAAACTATAACCACCACGAGTAGCTGTTATCCCTGCTTTTTCATATAGAATCATACGAGACGATTGTATGTCTATTTCCCCAATTGATGATAGTGGTATTAAACCCGCACCACCCCAACTATTAGTATGATTAGGATAAACAACTGATTCATCATTATAATTTTTTTCAGAAATACTTACTTCATTCTTCCAAGTTATTCCATCTAATGATAATGCCAAACCTTCAGTAGTAGCAATTTCAATATCAAAACTATTAACACTAACAGTTCGCATACCAACAAACCATGCATAAGTTGATACAGATAAAACAAGGGCTGCTAAAATACACGTAAATACTAAATGCCTAATACGTTTCATATGTTCTTTATTATATTCTACCATATAACCTCTCCCTTTTATTCTTTGTTTACTATTGCCCTATTATCACAGTTATTTTAACATTTTTTGCTCTTACTGTCAATATATGTAAATATTTGGCAAAAAAAATTATAAAAAAAGAGCGATTAAATCGCTCTTATTCTTCCGTTTCTCCACCTTCACCTTCATCAGAATCAATAGCTTTTACAACAACCGTTCTAATTGCTCTGGATTCATTACCAGCGCTATCTCTAGCAATATAAGTTACTGTATATATACCTGGTACATTTGTATTAACATCACTTATTGTGACAATACGATGAGGTGGTAAAATATCATCTCTATCATCTACAGCTGTTGCTCCTTGATCAATATATTCGTCATATTGATTAATTACTACTACAGATGGACCATTTATTGTGATTATCGGTGGCGTCAAATCTGGACCTTCATAATCAATATCACCTTCACGATAACGTTGTTTCGTAAAGCCAAAAGTAACTGAAACCCTATTAGCAACAGAAGCAAATTCATAATTATCAATATCTTGTCCTTCTAAATATATATATATTCTTACCTTGGTGATACTATTAGGAGCAAGTGTCATAAAGGTAGGACGTTCATTTGCATCTTGTAATTTTTCACTATCAGTAAAATAATCAAAAGGTGTTAATATACCATTATCATAACCATTATATAATCCATCAAATACATCAACTTTATCATTAGATGTTATTACTTTTCCAACCGCATAAGTTGGATAATATTCACCATTATTTATTGGGTTACAAAACTCTCCGCTGTATGCAGTTTTATCAGTAAATATGTCAGCTTTAACTCTTTTACGACATGTCGCATTATACCAATTAATAGCATTTTGAACATGTTGAGTATCGTTTGGTTCCCAAATTACTGCTTGACGACAAATACCAGTTACGCCATCTTTTATTGAAATTTGTCCACTACCAAGTGGATCACAAGAAATTTTAGCAAGAACTTCTTGCTCTTTAACTGATGCACGAACACGACCAACTTGGGCAAATGCAACTCTTATGGAATTTTCAATACCTGTTCCTTCGACTGCATCCTCTGGAATAGTTACTGCTGATTCAAATTCTAAATAAATAGCTTCTTCATCAGCTTCGTTTAATTCTTCATTATAATATGAGCCTGAAATATTTTTAATAAATAAATCAAAAACAATATATCCATCTTGTTCACCAGCAGAATTATCGATACGACCTGTCATAAGACGAAAACCACCAGCCGTTGCTGTTAAACTTGCTTTTCCAAACAATTTCATTCTTGAGGTTGTAGGATCCATTTCACCAATAGAAGATAACGGCATCAATCCTTTTCCACCCCAACTGTTGGTATGCCCCGGATAAACTGTTCCTTTGTCTGGATCATCATAGTTATAATTTTCTTTATTAATACTAACAGTTGTATCCCAAGTTCTTCCATTTAATGATAATAACAAACTTTCTGTGGAAGCAATTTCAATATCAAAACCTGCCACACTAACTGTACGCATACCAATAAACCATGCATAAGTTGCTACAATTAAAACCAAAGTAATAATGAAACAAATAGCTGCAAGACCTTTAATTCGAATAGAATTGTTTTTATGTTTTTCTAATTTTTTTATATCATCTTTTTCCTGCATACTTTTTCTCTCCTTTAGCCTATTAACCTACTATATATACAATTGCATTTTAACATTTTCCTTTTAATGTGTCAATATAACAAGAAAAAAGTCGTATTTAGTTTACACTATCAAACATTTTAATCAAAAATACAAAATAAAAAAGAGTAATTAATTGTTAATTACTCTTTGTAATGATATTAATCACCTTGTCAGCCACTATCACCAGTTGGTGTTGTTTAATCTAGAATAATTAATGTTCTAACTACTTCAACAGCTTGATTTCCATCACTATCTTCAACGTTGTATGTAATATAGTATGTACCAGGATTATAAGTATCACCTTGTTGTTTTTCTGGAATACCTTCTACAACTATATTTTCACTCAATACAGCACTTTTATCTTTATCATCAATTGCAACCGCTCCAGCATCTACATAATCTTGATCTTTACTAATAGTTACTACCTTATCACCAAGTAAAATAATATTTGGTCTTGGATCTTGTTCATTTGGTCCTGTATAACCAAAATCTTCTGCTGTCATCTTTTGTTTTGTGAATCCAAATTTAACAGAAATCTTTCTTCCTATAGCAGCGAAATCATAGTTATCAACATCTTGTCCTTCAATCCAAATATAAACTCTAACTTTAGTAATACTGTGAGGAGCTAAATACATGAATGGCGGACGATTGACACCTCTTATATCCTTTTCACTATCAGTAAAATAATCATATGGATATAACAAATATGGACTTTCTTCTGGATTTGGATATAAGTCAACATATTCTGAAGCTAATTTGCCATCAAATCCATAACCATTATATTCTGTTCCATCATAGATATCGACCTTATCAGATGAATAAATTGCAGCTCTTACAGCATATGTTGGATAATATTTGCCATCTTCGAGTTGGTTACATTCACCTTCCCAACTAGTTGCACTTGTTCTTGCTTTACATGATTTACTATACCAATTAATAGCACTTTGAACATGGTCTGTATCATTAGGTTCCCAAATTTGAGCAGTACGACAAATACCAGTTACACCATCTTTTCTTGAAATTTCTCCATTACCAGCTGGATCACAGTTAATTCCAGTAATAACACCTTGGTCTGTTGTAGTACCAATTACACGACCAATTTGTGCAAATGCAACACGTACCGAATTTTCAATACCAGTACCAGAAACCCCAACAACACTATCTCCATCACTACCAGCACCTGCTGAACTACCAGCTGTTGCAACAGTTACAGCTGAGTCGGTAGTTAAAAAGATAGCTTCTTCATCAGTTTCATTTAATTCTTCAATATAGTTAGTACCAGAAAAGTTTCTAATGAATATGTCAAAAACAACATATCCATCTTGTTCTGTTTGATCGCTTTGGTAATTATTTACACGACTAGCCATAAGACGATAGCCACCATTTGAAGCAGTCAAACTAGCTTTTTCAAATAATTTCATTCTTGATGCAGTAATATCCATTTCACCAATAGAAGACATAGGAACTAAGCCTTTTCCACCCCAACTATTGGTACTATCTGGATAAATATTTTCTATTGTAGTTTTATCAATTTTAAGTGTAGTATCCCAATTCGCACCATCCAAAGATAATAGTAAGTCATCAGCAACAGCAATCTCAACTTCAAAGTCGGTTACGTTAACAGTACGCATACCAATAAACCATGCATAAGTTGTAACCGCTAAAATAATAGCAGCCAATGCACTAAAAACAATCAGCCTTTTGACACGAAATGTGTGTTTGTCTTTTGTCATAATTTTTCCTCTCTCCTCCTACTTTTTTCTATATTCCGAATTAAAACTCATATGAATTTTAATTTCGCCCCCCAAAATATTGTCTGTACATTCTAAATCGGTACCTTCAATCCAAATAACGACGGTGTATTTGTTTATATCGCCTGGCATAAATTGTTCTACATGTTCTGTCATAACCATCTTGTCCGATTCAAAGGGAACAGTGTTTTCTTCTGGTTGACCATTTGCCGCTAATTTCGCATAAGTTTTGTATTCGCCATTTTTATATACTCTAATTCTAATCGCTTCATCAACTCTTTTAATAACATCTTCAATAACCATTTCTCCCCAATAATCTGCTTCCTCATCACCAGTATTTTCAATATAGAAGGTATAAGCAATGTAGTTATCACCATTATGTGAACCACCTTCATGTTCATCCAAGTTATTAGGAAGCCACGTATATTTGATGTTATCTAAAAAGTCAAGCGATTGAGCATATAAATCTGAGCGATATACTTT
>JAAYOI010000027.1 GCA_012520435.1 Mollicutes bacterium | reverse complement strand
TTTTTAGTAACTAATGACTTCAATAATAACACCTCTCATATATCAATATAATATCACAAAACAAAAAGGCAGTAAATAAAACTAATTAAATATCAGTTTTTCTTTAAATAAGATGTCAAATAAAAAAGATACTTCTATTTATTAAATAGAAGTATCTAATTATAATTTAATCAATACATATTTCAGGAATGCTTTCTAACACTCCGGCATCAAATGCAATTTCCATAATAAGACTGATTATTAATGGTAATAAGAATAATAGCACAGCTGCTATAAGTCGTTTACCAAAGTTTATACCAGCCTTTTTAATAGCGTTTTCATCTGATTGGAGGGACGCTTTAGCAAAGTCAAGACCACCTAATACAATAACTAAAATAGGCGCTATTAACATGATGAGATCAAATATATCTTGAATCATGTTTCCGTCCTTGCTATTTACAAAATCATCGCAACTTATATATTCATGTGTCTCTTCATCATATTCCATATCATCTTTTATTTTTTTACCATCATCTAATCTCAATCTACATTCTGAATCTGGCATTGATGAATCTGAAGATGGTTGACTAGATACTATATAAGCTCCTTGTGATATTGATTTCGCAATTATATAAAAAGTTTTAGGACATATGAATTTTCCATCTTTTACACTATTATCTTGTTTAAATAATATATTAGCTTGATCCGGTTCCATAGTATATCCCGCTCCTCTATATCGGGCTGTAAAGCTTCTTGTAATATCAGTTTGAGTAGCACTATTATCACCAATATATAAAATTCTTTGATCATAATTGTTCATAAATAATTTTATTGGAATATCTAATTTTAAATCATTTTCTCTCCAAAATACTTCATATTCACATGTTTTATTTATCTTAACACTTGGGACATCGTTAGGATCTCCTCCTGGATTTACTATTGGATCTAATAACTCTGCGAGAATAAAATTAGCGCCTTCCGTTTCTCCATCCCTGTGACCAACATACATCGTTATAAAAGGAATGTCATTTAAAACACTAATAGTTGGGCATTGATATGCATCACCTAATTTTGAAGCTTTTATATAATCATTTTCAAAATTTTTAACATATAGACCGGTAATATGTCCTGCCCCAAAATCATCTAATGTATCTGAATGTTCAAAAGGTAGAATAAGAGAACCATCTTTTTTTATATTAAATGTCATTTTCATAGTTAAATTAGGAAGTTTAACTTCATATGGGCAAGATATTGCAATATCTCCTTCAGCAGTTGCAGAAATTGTAAACATAAAAAATAATAACGTAAAACTCAAAATAAATTTAAACCTATTTTTAATACTTTTCATACAAACCTCTTCATTACATAAATATTATAACATATTTTTCCAATTAAAAATTACTTATTTCCTTGATAGTTTTATTGGTAAATATAATCATAACAGATTAATTATGCACCTACATCAACTTTTTCATTTGTTCTTTGAAGTTTAATATTGATTTCTGTTATATCATTTACTTTAGTACCCTCTTTAGCACTTTGTTCTTTAACAAAACCATACCCTTCAATATTGCATTTTAAATTAACTAAATTGCAATATCTACTTACATCTCTATTAGACCAATTAGTCATGTTGGGTAATAATATATTTTTTCCATTCGTCATCACAAATAGTT
>JAAYOI010000003.1 GCA_012520435.1 Mollicutes bacterium | reverse complement strand
TGGCACCTACCAGTAGTGTATTTAGAAATTTAATACATTAAGTAAGTGATTAAGTTATAGATATCAATTACAAATATAGTTTAGCATAAAAAACAATAAATTACAAACTTTGATTAATGCTAGCAAAATTTTACATATAATTAAATGAATGATATAATATTTACATAAAATGCTGATATCCATCTAATGTATTTACCTAATTATAGAAGGAGTAAATATGAAAAAGAAAATTTTGTTATTTATAGGTTCATATTTTATATATTTAATATTAGTATTGTTAATTTTTTATTTTAATGGAATATATATGGACAACACCACCAACATCATTAGTTCTAAAAGAATACTTTTATTTCCGATTATTTTAGATGTAATAACTTTTATTATAATTTTATTTTATAACAAGTATGTTAAGAAATATGAAAAATTAAATTTTAAAGTTTTATTAGTAATTTTTCTATCAATTATAATTTTAGGAATATTATTTGGAATAATTGATTATAACAGGATAAAAAGTGGTGAAATGCCTATTTTTGTAATTGCAGAGCATGATAAAAGTGGACCTGAAATAAATTATTATGGATTAGGTTATAAAGTAGTTAGAAATCCAGGAGTATCACATAAAGAACAAATATATAATGATAATTATGTTAAGTTTGGTTTATGGTTTTATACTTGGAAGATTGAAATGCATAAGCCATCAATTCTTTATACACATAGGTTAAAAACAATTGAAACATCAAATTGTGATAATAAAGCTTCTTTGTATTATACTTTAGATAATAAAAATATTTATTCCTATTGTTTGGATAGTATACAAATAAGCGATGATGGTGAATTTATTGAATTAAAAAATTATTTAGAACAGGATAAAAATATTGTTTATGAAATAATAAATGCTATTACTTATAAGGATTCCTTGTTTGATGGTGGAACAAAAATATATAAAGATGGTGGTACTACAGAGTATACTAACAACGGTATAACTATAATTAATTGCCATACTCTTGATGGAAATAGAGATATTTATATTGGACCTAAAAACATGACAATGCGAAGTAATTTTTGTAAAAATAATAATGAAACATTTGTTAGAACTTATACAATCAAAAGTATAGAAGAATATAATGAACAACAATATGAGGATGGAATACCAGTAACTTATGGAAAATCTTTAAAGGTAACTTTAAGTCAGTTTCAAGCAGAAACAAAGACAGTAATTATAAATAACTTATATGATGCTTTAGAAGTGAATCAAACTTATGAATTTGAATTTATGATATTAAATAAAGACCTAAAAATAAACGATGACATTGATTCCATTTTTAAATATGCAGATATTATATCAACTAAAAAGACGGATAAAGTTGGTTTAGATCAAATTCAAGAATCTATTAAATAGCAGTAATACATAGTTGGTCTTTGAGAAAGAAGATGTTACTATTATTATAGAAAGGTGTTTTATGAAAAAAGTAATTAAAATTATCTTGATAGTAATTGCTTCAATAGTATTATTAGGTGCTATATTTGGAACAGTAGATTATATTAGAGCGAAAAATGGAAAAAAACCAATGTTTGCCTATCGAAACGTAAATGTAAATGATGAGGGTTATTTTGTGGCAACAGAATATTATGGCTTAGGATATGCAATTGTCATTTGTAATAAATACTGTGATAAAAATGTTACTTTTATGCCTCTTTATTTAGGAGGTTATGCTTGGTTTATTGGAAGTGAATCAGGTGAGAACTTTGAAATAACTATTAAAGAAAGAGATAAAAAATCAGATGATATTTTATTAAAAGAATTGGCAAACTCATATATAGAATCAGAAGAAAATGTATCAGCAAAAATATATTCTTATGGACTTGATGAAATAAAAATAACTAAAAACGGTGAAACTTATTTATTAGAAGAAGCATTACGATTAAATAAAGTAACAATAGAAGAAATAATCGAAAAACTAGAATATGATACTACTATTTGTTATTGCAACGGAAAAAAAGAGATTGCTTCGAATGGACAATCTATATTATACACTAGTCAAACATATAATATTAGATTTATAAAATGCAATACTTTAGAAGGAAATAAAGACATTTATATTGGAAATACTTCAATGAAATATGAAGATAATTTTTGTAAATAGGAGTAAATATGAAAAAGAAATTAATAATATTAATCATATCAATATTGATAATAATTGGTGGTATAAGAATATTTTTTGGAACAATTAACATAACTTTAAAGATTCCATTTAATAATCCAACTTATGTTTTAAAAATAAATGATGAATTAGTTGGTGGAAATTTAGATATTAAAAAGAATAAAACATTTATTCCGTATGTTATTAATTTAAAATTTTCTACATGGTTATCTACAAAGGGTGAAAGTCGTTTGACTGTTAAACAGGAAGACAATATAACTTTAACAATTGAAGCATATAATTGTTTTTCTAATATTACCGGAGTAAGGAAATTAACTGCTTGTTCTTATGATAATAGTAAAATGGAATTAGAGGAAATTGAAAATGTAAAATATTCAATGATAATAAGAGGTGGTTCAACCGTAGGAATGACTAACACTTTAATTTATGATGGAAAATATCAAGATGATCTGAAAACCATTATAAAAGAAAAAGGAATTTATACAATAGAAATTAATGCGAAACACGATGACATAGAATCCATCATACATTTAGTGTTAGAAATAATATAAAGCAACTAAATGGTAATTTTATACTTTATATTTAATCAGCAATCGAAAAGAACTATGTTTTTACCATAGTTCTTTTTTATTATATTTTACTCCAAGAATTTGGAGTGACTTTTAATCTGGCAGGGGTGGCAGGAATCGAACCCACATGAACGGTTTTGGAGACCGTCATTCTACCATTGAATTACACCCCTATTTTCTCACAAGTACTAAAATTATAACATATTTTTAGGC
>JAAYOI010000026.1 GCA_012520435.1 Mollicutes bacterium | reverse complement strand
GAATCATTAATAAGGAATATACCCCCTGATGAAATTCCTTCTTTTATTGAAATGACTTTTAAAAGAGAAGGTCATGATCTTAAAAATAGTAATGAACCATTAAATCAGCTTTATGCTAAGAGAATTCAAAATATGATGATAAAAAATAATATGGGAAATAAAAGAATCTAGTGTTGTATTCTTAAAGAATGGAAAATAGTTAATAAAGTAAGTGTTAGGAAGTGATTGATATTAAAAGTGTTAATATTAATCTGACAAAAATTAATAGTAATAATATAGTTAATTCAAAAGATGGTATGAATTTTTTTATAACTAATGGATTATTTTATAAAATAATTGATAAAAAAAATATTAATTATTCTAAATATCTTGAAGAATTAAATAAAATCGAAAGAGCTGTATCTATTCTTGAAAAAGCAAAATTAGAATCAATTGATGGGATTTGTATTCCACTTATTAAGCTTTATTATAATGGCCAATTTGTGGGATATGCTACGAGATATTTAGAAGGATATAAAGAATTAATTGAAGCAGCTAGTTTTTTTGATGTTAACAAAAAAATAGATTTATTAATTCAATTGAGTAAAACAATCAAGGAACTTCATGATCACAACATTGTTCATTCTGATATATATAACAATAATGTTTTAACAGATGGTAATAATATTAAAATTATTGACTTTGATGAATGTTGTATCTTTAAAGAAGGAGAAGAAGTTTCATATTTTAATTCACCATATGCTGATATTGCGCAAATTAATGATTTATTTCGTAGATTATTAATAAAAAATAATAAAATAATTCTTGATAATTGTGAAATAAATATTCCTGGGAAAATAAAACAATATTTATATGAAAATGATATACATGATTATAGTCATTATGGAGAAATTGTAAGAGTAACTAAACCACTTGAATATCCTCATGATTGGTTAGAAGAATTAAAAAAATATAGTAATACTAATGATAAGGTTTTAGGGAATGATGTTAAAGTGAGATAAAATACCTAAAATGATAAAAAAATCTAGTTTTAACTAGATTTTTTTAATTCTTCAATTGCTTTCATTAATCCTAATTTTCCATATTGATAGGTTAATCCACCTTGCATATAAGCAACATAAGATGGTCTTAATGGTCCATCACAACTTAATTCAATTGATGAACCCTGGGTAAATGAACCAGAAGCCATAATAATTTGATTAGTATAACCTGGCATATCATCTGGTTTAGGAATAACATATGCATCAATAGGTGATCCCTTTTGAATACCTTGACAATATTTAATTAATTTATCAAAATTACCAAATTCAATTATTTGCACAATATCAAATCTTTCATTATTATAACGTGGTTCAACTTTATAACCTAATTCTTCTAATACTTTACTAGCTAAAATTGCGGTTTTTAAACTACTACTAACGACACTTGGTGCGAGAAAAAGTCCTTGTAAAAGATATTTATTGATACCTAAAGTAGGGCCAACTTTTTTCCCTTGTCCCGGTACCGTTAAGCGTTCAGTTGCTAATTTAATATTTTAGATTATATTTTATGAATTTGACAAAATCAAAAATATATGTATAATAATTTTCATCTTTTTGGAATTCTTTTCTCAAAAAGACCTAAATATGACAATACCAAAACAATTCCTGTAGTTACGGAATTGTTTTTTATGTTATAATAGGAATGGTGAAAATATGAAAAAATAATAATTTTTGATCATTAAAAAACCACAGTATAGTGGTTTTAACATTTAAACGGTTTACACCAACAGCTTATTGCAAAAATAATAAATATTATTATTAATATGGCCCAAACACCAGCACCAACTCCATATCCATAACCGCCGCCACATGGATAGTAGCCAAATCCCCAAGGATACATATTAATCCCTCCTTTATATATTCAATATAGAATATTCAATTACTGACAAATTAATTATGGCAGATATCCCTTTTTAAGAAAAAAACAGAGATTACTCTGTTTTCTCTGTACGCCTTTATTTATAAAATCTGTTTGCAATTTCAATAGCTTTTTTTACCATGTTACCACAGTTGCGTGAGGATACTGATCCCCATCCTTCATTTTTGACTATATCAGATACACCTAATTCTTGTGCAATTTCCCTTTTTAAATTTTCAGACATACCATTTTTACCCATTTTATGCAAACCTCCTTTTACTGCGTACATTCTTATTTTGGAACTTTTAAAGAATATTATCCTATATTAACCATTGCTTTTATTAACATTAAATGACATTGAAAATGGCATTTTTTTGTATAAAATCATATTAACTAAAAAACAATTTTATTAAAAAACAATTGAAAAATAAGGAATTATCAATTATTATCATAATTACACATTAAAATAATTTATTGACAACCAAAAATTCTTATGGTATTATCAAATTAGAATAAAGGAGAAGGAAGTGTTTATATGAAGAAAAATGGGTTTTCTTTAATTGAGTTATTAGCAGTAATTGTTATTTTGTCTTTTATTGTTTTAATTACTACACCTATAATAGTAAACATAATTAGTAATACACAAAAAAATTCTTTTAAAACATCTGCTCATGGAATACTTAATGCTGCTGAATTGTTTTATACTAAAAAATTAATGGGGGAATCAGTACCAAGAGTAGAATTTGAATACGATGGTGGTGAAGAAACAGCTAATCCGAATGAATATGGCAATTTAGAATATAAAGGTGAAAAACCAAAATTTGGAAAGGTTATTGTTAGAAATGACGGCAAAATTGCGTTTGCTCTTTATGACGGTGCATATTGTGCTGTAAAACAGTTTAATAGTGCAGAAGGTGAATCAAGCGAAAATGCTGATGAAATTCAAATTATTACGGATATTGAAGATAAAGATAATTGTATTGCCCAAATTGATGAATAACCAACTGAAGAAGAATAAAAACCACTATTT
>JAAYOI010000025.1 GCA_012520435.1 Mollicutes bacterium | reverse complement strand
GTGTTGGAATGGATTATGATGAACGAATATATGGAGACGCTATATATGAGACAAGTATAGGCGTGAGATACAACGGAACTGATTATGTACCGAGAGAAGAAGGTGGGAAGGAAACTGGAAGTTGGTACGGGGATTATTCTTACTTACCGTACTTGTCGAGCCCGTGGCTCT
This sequence comes from Mollicutes bacterium, assembly GCA_012520435.1. Lineage (GTDB taxonomy): Bacteria > Bacillota_I > Bacilli_A > RF39 > UBA660 > JAAYOI01. The sequence goes on along the minus strand of JAAYOI010000025.1, from coordinate 2,390 downwards.
ATCGTGGCGGTCACTGGAACGATGGTTCCGGTGCGGGAGTGTTCGACTTCAGCAACGGTACTGGTATCGCTAACGTCAACTACTCGTTCCGCCCCGTCCTCGCGCCTATGAAATAACATAATTTCATAAGAAATTATGTTCCTAGTACGCGAATGCGTACTTCCTGTCAGCGAAAGCTGACCCTAGGTAACAGCTTTGCTGTTACCTCCTGAAGATTTTTCCACAAAAACTGGATTTTGTGGAAAAATGGAATTTCATTATTGTTTAATAAATAATAAAAAAATCAAATATTTTTTGGAATATGTTATTTTTGGGATAAAGTTATAAAACCGAACTTGTCGAACCCGTGGCTCAATCGTGGCGGTAACTGGAACAATGGTTCCAATGCGGGAGTGTTCAACTTCAACAACAGTAATGGTAACGCTAACGTCAACAACTCGTTCCGCCCCGTCCTCGCGCTTTTGGTGCTTTGAAATAAAAAGTAAATCAGAGATAATAACATTAAAAAGAGTAGAAGATTATTATCCTTACTTTAAATTTTTCAAAGGAACTTTATTCCCTTCTAGCTTTTTATAAGTTAGATAAATACAAAAAAGGGTAGGTTGTAGCTAGTAGTAAAATGGCGAAAGTTATAACCTACTATTTTTTTAAAAATAAAAGGAGTTGGTATTGTGAGTAAATTATATGAAAAATATTTAGAAAAAAAGAAAGTAAATTCATCAAAATTATATTTGCTTAAAAATGGTAACTTCTATCTTTTTTAGGCGAAGATGCAGAATTGATGAGTAAAGAGTTACATCTTAAATTAACTAAATTTTCTAATGAGACCAATAAATGTGGTTTTCCTATTAGTGAGTTAGAAAAATATGATAAATTTATTAAATTATTAGGTTATGAATATGAAGTGGTATTGAATATAACTGACCAAATTATTGAAGAAATAAAAAAGATTAATGTTGATAAAATTACTGGAGAAGAAGCCATAAAGAAGTTAATTGAATTTCAGTTGTTAATTGAAGAAGAATAAGTGGTTTTATGGTTGAAGTAAAGATATCAAAGAAGGTTCCTAAATATTATGATAAAAAGAATGAGTTAGAGATTATTAAAAAATATCAGGATTTAATTATGTATGCATATGTAATATTGAAAAAATATCCTGAAAATGAAGTAATCAATTTGGCTTCTAATACTAAAAGAATTTTATTTGAAGGTTTAGAATACCTTGTTTTAGCTAAACACGCTAAAAGTAAATCAAACAAGTTAACATACTTATGTAAATTAGAATCACGATTGAACATTTTGAATATTTTAATAAGAGTAGCTAAGAAAAATAAATATATTACTTCTAAAAATTATAAAGTTTGGAGTTTTAAAATATTTGATATTTTTGAAATGACAGAAAAGTGGATGATATATTGTCAAAGTTAGTTAAAAATGTTTTTTATGAAAAATTAACTTTTGAAAAAATGTATGAAGCATATGAAAGGGCACGTAAAAATAAAACATTTCGAGAAGAAGTTTTAAAGTTTGAATACTATCTTGAGAAAAATTTGGTAAGTATAATTACTGATATTAAAAAAGGTAAATATAAATTAGGAAAATATCGCGAATTTAAAGTATACGAACCCAAAGAAAGAATTATAAAATCATTGCCCTTTCGTGATCGAATAGTTCATCAATGGGTTGTTTATGAATTTTTAAATCCTTATGTTGTTCCTAAATTTATATACGATAGTTATGCATGTTTAAAAGGCAAGGGGACTCATAAAGCTGTTAAAAGAATTGAACATTTTATGTATCTTGCTAAACAAAGGTATGGTAATTATTATATTATTAAAATGGATGTTAAAAAGTTTTTTTATAATATTAATCGTAATATATTAATGAAAATAATAAAAAGAAATTTTAAAGACAAAATCTTTTTAAAGTTATGTGAAACACTTATATTTGATGATGATAGTGCGTTAGGAATTCCAATTGGGAATTATACTAGTCAGTATTTTGCTAATATGTACTTGAATGAGTTAGATCAATATATAAAACATGAGTTAAAAATTAAGTATTATGTCAGATATATGGATGATTTTATTTTGTTAGTAGAAAATAAAAAAGTGGCTAAAAAAGTTTTTAATCAAGTTGAGATTTTTCTTAAAGAAAAATTAAAGTTAAAACTTAATCATAAAAGTCGTTATTATCCATCTCGCATGGGTGTTAATTTTTGTGGTTATCGAATTTTTAATACTCATAAATTAATTAGAAATCGCAGTAAAAAAAGAATGCGTTTGCGAATTAAGTTATGGAATAAACTTTATCACGAAGGAAATTTAAATATAAATAAAGTTAAAAGATCAATAAATTCTTGGTATTCGCATATTAAGCATGCTGATAGT
>JAAYOI010000024.1 GCA_012520435.1 Mollicutes bacterium | reverse complement strand
TCACCAATAATAACACCAACATAATCAAATTCCAATCCTTGACAAGTATGTATACATCCAATTTCATTAATGGATTCTTTATCAATAGCCCAAGTGGTGGTGTTAGCTAAATTCCAACTCATACTAAAATTGTATTCTGGTATTACAATATCATGAACATTACTATTATTTTTACCTTCATTAATCCAATCCCAGCAATAACCAGCTACCAATCTAGATTTATTATTTTCAAGATTTTTTTCATATATTAATTTCCATAATTCGTTTGGATCATCAATCACTCTAAAATCGTAATTAAAATCAAACAAATAATTAGCAGTTTCTCTTATTTGAAGAACATTATCAAGCCAAGCTATGTACCCATCTGAACCATTACATCTAAATTGTGATTCGAGTTCCACTACATTAAATTCAGCATTAAAAATGCCTACATAATATTTAATTAAGTCTAAACTTCCTATATCATCAATAGTAACCTTTTGATTTTCATCCAAAAAGAAAACAGAAAATTTAGAAGCATTTATAATTTCTTTAATTTGATTTTCTCCCAAATTTTTAAGCATACCCGATTTTTCATTTAATCGATGTGCTTCATCTACTAAAAGTACATCAAAAGTATTAGATTGTGCATCAATAAATGAACCTGATCCTTTAAATAAATTTTTGATGTAATTGGCTTTAAAACTACCTTTTAATTTATTATAAAAAACTTCTCTTGGTGCACTATTTTTAGTTACATAATATACAACCATATCTCTATTTGTTAATTCAACTAACAAGTTAATGGCAAGAACTGATTTCCCAGTACCTGGTCCACCATTTACCACCAAAACTCTTTTTTTAGAATCACTATGAGATTTACTTGCTAAACTAATTATTTCCTCATAAATTACCTTCTGTTCATCAATCATTACAAATTCTTTATTACCTTTAAGCATAGATTTAAGAGAATCTTGTAACCTCTTAGATGGTCTAATTTTCCCATTTTCAATTTTATATAATAATTCTTTATTATCACCATATAAAATATATTTTTTTATAAAATTTCGCAATTTAACGACATCACCCATTCCAAATAAGGGTGCTTGTTCAACATATTCTTTATATAAACTATCCATAAGAGAATCTTTTTCTGATATTCTATAATTATGAAGATAAGCACATGGATATAAATTAATCAATTCCTCTTGAACCGTTTCATTAAAATCTCTAATTAAAGCAGCATACGACCATGCCTGATATGAGGGATGACTTACTTCTCTAAAACCATTACCTACATATGTTCTAACGATTCCATCCTTTCCTTCCACTTTACTACAAGTATCCCACTGTTTTAATTCAATAATTATAACTGAATTGTTTTTGTTTTTATCATAGCCTGATAAGATAAAATCAATACGCTTTGAGGTGGATGGTATATTAAATTCTACTGCAACTCCTGCATCATCAGGAATTTCATTATCAGACAACACCTTATACATATATTCCATAGAATTTTTCCATGCTTTTATTTGTGCTTCTCCGCTTCTTCCAAAAAACTTTTGATATGTTTTATGAATTTTATCAGCGATTGTATCATTAATTACGTCCAATAAAAAATTGCTTTTAATACCTTCATATACTATCATCTACTATCACCTCAAATGCTAATACCAAAAACGATGAATTTTATAATTTATCGTACTTTTCACTTCTTCCTTTTGCTTTCTCAATAGGATATTTTAATTTATTTTTTTCCATCTTGTTTTTGACGATTGTTTCTAAATCAACATTTATTTTATTAGCTAACTGTATACAATAAATAACGACATCTGCTAGTTCATCACATACTTCATCAAAATCATAATTACTGTTCCATTGAAAACATTCCAATAATTCTCCAGCTTCTATTGATATTGATTTAGCTAAATTTTCTGGTGAATGGAACTGATCCCAATCTCGTTCTTGAGTAAACTTAATTATTTCTTTTGTTAATTTTTTCATATAACCACCTAGATATATTATATCAAAAAAATAAAATTAATTATATCAAATAATCAATTTTTACATTTACCTTATTTTTTGCCTCATCAACATCATCTAATTTTTCAATTATATTTATTTCACAATTTTTACAATTAATATTAATTTGATTTTTAATTTTAAAATCATTGTTTGGCAACATTGCTATAATTGCACTTACAACACTAGCAATTGTTCCTAACATTTCTATTTTCTCTTTGGTACTTAAATATTCCAATTTATTACTTGTTTTCAATAATATTTTTTTGGTTTCATATCCTTTATCTGTGTTTACTAATGCAAATTCTACAATATCTCCTTCGTTTAAAATTTTATATTCATAATTCAAAATAACTGAATAGTGAACAAATATGCTTTCGCCCTCTTTGTACTCAATAAAGCCAAATCCTTTTTCATTATCAAACCATTTTACTCTTCCAGTATAAGTTTTTGCTATAAATATTCCTCCTACTACTAAATAAATTCTTATTTTTATTTGTAATAATATAATAGTTTATTATCAATCTATTTTTTCAATAATTTCATATCTTTCTTTGCTTGCTGGAACATCAATTACTTTAACTTCTTCATAATATTCAACTTGATTATATATAGGAGCACTCCATTGTGCTACTCCACCATGATGTGAACATGCACCTCGACCAGTAGCACAAGTAGGACTATATGTACCATCTCTACATAAAGTACAATAACCCACTATTACTGTTTTGTATTTTTTTACTTTTTCTATATGCGATACTTCTTCTACTGGTGGATGATATTTATATAAAACATATTTTTTCCCGTTTAATTCACAATCTTCTATTATATTAATACCATCACAAATTCTTGCAACATTTTTTTCTAATTTAACTTCATTAAAAATCTCGTTATTAATATCTTCGGTTAAAACTTTCTCTTCATTATTTTCACTAAAAGCACCTATAATAATAGTAGGTAATGCAATAATAGAAATCAATAATATTTGCCAAGGTTTAAGTTTTTTTGACTTTTTATTAATTTTTTTGCTAGTTTCTTTACCATATTCATTATTCATTTTTTACACTCCTCATTAATTAATTTTTAAAAAACAGTACCTGTGACAGGTACTGCTTCATCACTAACAAAAATATATAACATATTTTCACAATATTCAACTTTTTGGTTACAAAAAAATAATTTCTTATATAATTTTTTTAATTTTTATAAAAAAGGATTGCATTTCTGCAATCCTTGAAAGTTATAACGAGCTATAGTCAGTTACTTTTTTTTAGCTTTTTTAGTAGTAGCTTTTTTAGCTTTTGTAGTCTTTTTAGCAGCTTTTGCTTTTGCCACTATAAGACACCTCCTACATCATTTTAATTTTTATCAATCAATCGTAGGTTGCCATAATTATTATTGTAATTGTTGTAACTTTCAATATTAATGGAAACATTTTGCGATATTATTAATGTACCTATAATTTAATTGCGCATATCCTAATATCCTATAATATTTCCTATGATAAATATATCACACAAAAATAATTTCTTCAATATATTTTTATAAAATTTATTTATAATGTATAATATATATAAGAATTATATAAATAAAAGGAGGCGAATTTATGAATCATCAAGCATTAATAGATTTTGTTCAAAAATTAGATCGTTCAAAATTTATTGATAATGAATTCAAAACATATGCTTATGTTGATTCACCTCTACCAATAGGATATGGACAAACTATATCACAACCTAGTTTAGTATTAAAAATGACAATGTTATTAAATTTAAATAAAAATTGTAAAGTGTTAGAAATTGGAACTGGTTCAGGCTATCAAACTGCTTTATTAGCTAAATTTTCTAAACATGTTTATACTATTGAATTAATACCAGAATTAAGTAATAAAGCTAAAGAAAGATTAGAAAAAATGGGATTTAAAAATATTACCTATTTAATTGGTGATGGTAGTATTGGAAATATAGAATATGCTCCATACGATAGAATAATAGTTACAGCAGCCGCGAAAGAAATTCCTAATGAATTACTAGAACAATTAAATAATGATGGGATAATGATTATTCCTATTGGTAATTCTGAATTACAAACATTAAAATTAGTAAAAAAAGATAAAGACGGAAAAATTAATATAGAAGATATTATAGACGTAAGATTTGTAGAATTTAAAGGTAGATATGGTTGGAATAAATAAAAAATTGTATAGAAATCTATACAATTTTTTATTATACTTTTATCTTGTTTTAAATTCTTGTTTATTAAATTTTTGAGGTACAGGCATTTCAATATATACAATACCAAGATTATCTAAACGTTGTTGATATTCATTAACCCATTCTTTATTACCAGTAAACTCAATAAATTTTTTAATATCTCTAGTTAATAAATACATAATGCCTGTAATATCAGAATTAATATTAGGATTTTTAATTTTTAATTGTTCATATTGTCTTAGTAATCCTTCTACTTCATTATAATTATCAAAGATGTAATTAGGATTTCTACGTTTTTCTTCTCTAACGAAAGAATTTACACCAACAATACGTCTATAGATATCCTCTTCTTCTGGATTACGTACTGGATAATCCTTTCTATATTCAAATTCATCAACATCTTTTTTTAATTCATTTAAATAAAATTCTGCTTCAGGATTTTCAATACCTAAATTTTGATACATTTGCATTAATACCGCTAATTCTATTTTGTTGTCATAAAGATAACCAATTTCAGGATTATTTTTATCATATTTTATACCATAAACATAATCTATTACACCCTTTAACTTTTTATAAAAAACATCTTTACCTACATTTTCAAACATAATATCCTCCTTAATTATTTATTTTATGTTTAATTTGTGGTGTATCCATAGTAATTCTATCAAATTTATAACCATTATTTTTTCCATATCTAATAATATCTCTTAAAGCATTAAGTGTTCGTGTATTACCACTAAAATCATGCATTAAAACAACTAATGTATGATAACTAGTTAAACCTTTTACTACATTATTATAAATACAACTACTAGAACAACTTGAAACTGTATCACTAGAACCAACATTCCAATCAAAATAATGATATCCTCTATTTGTTACTTCTTTAGCTAAAGTAGTCATAATACCTGGATTAAACTTACTAACGTTATTAGAAGAACCACCTGGAAAACGAATTATTTTAGAATCTACTCCGGTTAAATTTAATACTTTATTACGAATAAGTTCCAAATCATTAAAATATGCATTAACCGAAGCATAAGTTTTACTATAATTATGGGTATATCCATGTAAACCAATTGTATGTCCCTCATCAACAATTCTTTTTAATAAGTAATTATAAGTACTACTAGTATTTATAACAAAAAAGGTAGCTTTAACATTTTCTTCTTTTAAAATATCTAATATTTTAGGAGTAATATTACTAGGCCCATCATCAAAAGTTAAATAGATAGTGCTACCTTTAGGTATTAATGGACTAATTATTTTTACTGTTCTTGTTATTTCAGTAGTATTACCACTACTATCACTAACACTATATGTAACATAATAAGTACCTGTTTTTTTATTATTAATATTATTAGTTACTTTTACATCCTTAGTTATATCCCCATCACAGTTATCGGATGCTGTATAACCACTTTCATAATATTTACCACCTATTGCTAAACTTACAGTTTTATTTCCTTTTAATGTTATGGTTGGTTTTTGATTATCTTTAATTAAATTTCTTATAACACTTGTTTCATTATTAGAATTATCTTTTACAGTATAAATAACTTTATCTTCTTCTTTAATAATATTTACTTTATTTGTAATATCACCATCAACATTATCTATTGCTTCATAACCTAATTCCTCATATTCTTTATTAGGACAAACAATAAAATCGATATCTTCTTTAAATTTTATTTCTGGTTTTATATTATCAATTACTTTTACTGTTCTTCTTACTTTTGTATTTAAAAGATTAGAACTTACTTTATAAGTTAAAAGATATGTCCCTAATTTATTAGGATTAACTTCCCCTATTTTTTTTACTTTATTAGTAAGGTCTTTAATTAAATTATGTGCTTTAACACCTGGTTCTAAATATTGATCATTAATGGTAATATAAATAATATCTTCCCCAACAAGAGTAATTTTAGGTCTAAATATAAAGTAATAAACACATAATAAAATTACCATTACTAACATACTACATATAAAGGCAAGAAATATTTTATTCTTATATATATTATTTAAAATTTTTTTCATATTATTACACCTAAATTTATTATAACAAAAAAAGAAACAATTGGCGTTAATATATTTTTTATGTTTACGTAAAGTAAATGAAAAAAGATTATGAAAATTCATAATCTTTTATTTTCGATTTTGGTATTCTATAATGAATATTAAGACTTGATTTTAAATATTTTAATTGATTACCTATACTTAAACCTTCCAAGGGAATTACATAATTATTTATATATTTTATTAAATTTTCTCTATAATTTTTGCCTGCAAGAAAGATTATTTTGTCTTTTTTTAAATCAATACCTTTTTCTATTAATTGAGTCATTACTTTATTAGACCAATATTCTCTTTCTTTTTCTGTTTTATTTTCACCTAAAAAGCGATGAGTATATACTCCTGGCCATCCATTAAAAAGATCAATACATAAACCTGAATTATCAGAAATAACCTCTTCATTAGTTAATTTATATATTTCAACTGCTTTTTTAAAAGCATTACCATAAAAAGTATCTTGATCTTCTTCGATATCAATATTTAATCCTATATCACTTAAACTTTTTAATCCATCATAATTTAAATTTTTTTTATTTCTCTTAATTTATTTTTATTATTAGTTGCAACAATCATATATTATCACTACCTCTCATTAAATCCATAATCATAAAATTATATCTATACAAACAGTTATATTTAAATTATCACATTTTCAAAGCTTTTACTTTACTTATTTCATCAGCAATCTCATCTGATGTTTCATTTAAAAATTTAGTAAACAAATCAAAATTAATGTATCTTAATTGACCATCTGTTTCTAACATATTAAAACATTTAACATTTTTTTTATATTTTTCTGGATCTAATTTATAGTTATTTATATCATTCATTTTTAATACTTTATTTAAATAATTTATATCTAATTGAAAAAATTTTATTAATGATGCATTCATTATTGTATAATCTTTATATATTTTATCAGCTACAAATATATTATCATGTTCTTTAATATTATGTAAAACAAAATTAATTACAAAATGTTTATCTAATAATAAATGACATAAATATCCAAACATAATATCATTGTTAACATTATTTTTATTTAAAAATTCTTCAATATCAGGAATCAAATACTTTCCCATTCTCTCCCTTCGATAATGACAAATATCTTTTGGTCCCTCAATTATGTCTGGTAAAATATTTCCAACAAAAAAATCATCACTTTTAAAATTTAATTTTTTAGATACCATATCAGAACAAGCAAAATGTGATGCGATACTAGGCACTGTTTTACCCCCTAAAATAGTTCTTAATATTCTAATAAGAATTAAAAAGATTGTGATTTCTCACAATCCCCTTATATTCTTATTGGTGTCCCGTAAGGGATTCGAACCCCCGACCCGCTGATTAAGAGTCAGCTGCTCTACCAACTGAGCTAACGAGACATGGTGGACAATACTGGACTCGAACCAGTGACCTCTACGATGTCAACGTAGCACTCTAACCAACTGAGCTAATCGTCCATGAAAAAAGACATAAATATTGTATAACATTTTTATTCTTTTTTCAAGTATTATTATTATATTATTTAAACTTCATAATATTATCACAATATTCACATCGATATTCTTTTGTTTTTTCATTTATTAAATGAAATATTTGTGTAACATTTCTTTCTACTGATGTTACACATCTTGGATTATTACAATTAATTATATCTACTACTTTTTCAGGTAGTTTTATTTTTTTCTTTTCTACTATTTTCTCATCTTTAATGATATTAACGGTAATATTATGATCTATTAGTCCTAAAACACTATAATCAATATTAAGCTCATTTTCAATTTTTATAATATCTTTTTTACCCATTTTTTTACTAGGTACATTCATAAGTAAGGCAACTGGATATTCAACTTCATTTAATTTTAAAAATTCAAATATTTTAATTCCTAACCCAGCCGTAATATGATCAATAATAATACCTTTCTTTATACTATTTACAGTTAACATAAATCACTCCTCTATTCCTAATAACTTCATAATTAAGGCCATCCTAACATACATTCCATTTTTAACTTGTTCAAAATAGTATGCTCGTTTATCATTATCTACTTCAGGATGAATTTCATTTACTCTTGGAAGAGGATGTATAACAATCATATTTTTATTAGCTAATTTCATTTTTTCTTTATCTAAAATAAAGGTATCTTTTAATTTAATATAATCTTCTTCATTAAAGAATCTTTCTTTTTGAACCCTAGTCATATAAAGAATATCTAATTTTGGTAATACTTCTTCCATCTTAGTTACTTCCATAAATTCTATTCTTTTTTCTTTTAATTCATCTTTTATATAATCAGGTATTTCTAATTCTTTTGGCGATATAAAGATGAATTTATTATTAGGATATCTCAACATTGCTTTAACTAAAGAATGAACAGTTCGACCAAATTTTAAATCGCCACATAAACCAATTGTTAAGTTATCAAATCTTTTTTTCGCTCTTTTAATGGTTAATAAATCAGTTAATGTTTGCGTTGGATGATGATGTCCCCCATCACCCGCATTAATAATTGGAATATTAGTATTCATGGCTGCAATCTTAGGTGCTCCTTCCTTAGGATGACGCATAGCAATAATATCTGCATAACAAGAAATTACTTTAATGGTATCTACAATACTTTCTCCTTTAGATACAGAACTTGATGAACTATCTGAAAATCCAATAACACTACCACCTAGTCTTAACATAGCTGCCTCAAAACTAAGTCTTGTCCTGGTACTTGGCTCAAAAAAAAGAGTAGCTAAAATTTGTCCCTGGCAGACATTCCTATATTTTTTAGGATTATCAATAATTTTTTCTGCCAACAAACAAATTTCATCTATCTCTTTAGTAGTCAAGTCCATTGGTTCAAGTAAATGCCTTCCTTTTAACATACTTTTTACACCCTTTTCATTTTAACATAACTAAAATGTTTCAGTCAATAAAAAACAGAATAAAAATTATTCTGTTCTTAAAGCTTCAACTGGATCTTTCTTTGAAGCAATAATTGCTGGTATATAACCACCGATAATGGTTAAAGTTAAACTAACTAAAATTAAGATAAGAGCATGTAATGGATTTAAAACGGCTACATTAGGTAAGTCAGTTAACTTTTCAATAATGTTATTAGTTGGGAAAACAAGAATACGCGCAATAATAATACCTAATAAGCCTGAGGTAAGCCCAACAATAAATGTTTCGGCATTAAAGACTCTCGCAATATCTTTTTTTCTTGCTCCAAGTGATCTTAAAATACCAATTTCCTTCGTTCTTTCTAAAACGGAAATATAAGTAATAATACCAATCATAATGGATGATACTACTAAAGCAATTGATGAAAAAGCAATTAAAACAATTGTTATTGCATCCATAATATTACCTGATAAAGCTGAAAAGGTTGCTGATAAATCATTATAAATAATTTTATCTTCATCTTTTAAATTTTCATTATATTTATCTAAATACTTTAAAATTTCTTCTTTATCATGAAAATCATCAGGATATAATGCAATGATAAATGGTATATCAACTCCACCTATCATACTTAATACTTGATATTTTCCCATTATACCTTCTTCGGTAGTTAAATTAAATTTTTGACCAGTTAAAACATTATAATCAACTACCATTTGGGCTTTAACAATCTTAGAATTTTTACAATTTTCTATTAATGCTTCAATTAATTCTTCTTGATAACCAATTCCTTCTTCTAATACGGCTACTCTAACATCTTCTTTTAAACGAACAATACCACTTACTCTTAAAGTAAAATTATCTTTTTTTTCATAAGCTTTATTTAAATCATTAGTAATTATAAAATAATTGCCATTTTGAACATAATAATTATCATTAGTAATTATTTTTAACTCTTTACCAATCACATCTTTAAATTTTATTTCTTCTTTTGTTGAATCAAGTCCTAATGTTTCAATAACCATACTATTTAATTTATTAGCAGTATTAACAATAACCACAACATCTTCTTTATTTTTTGGATATTCACCATATAATAAATCATAATTTTTTTCTAAATAACTAATTTTAGTTTTATCTACGTGTTTAGGAATAAACTGAAAATTATTAGACATTGATTGAAAATCAGTTATTGAATCACTATTATTACTCATTACAGTATTGAAAAAATTAATTGGTTTAACAACATTACCATCTTTGCGATATAAATTTAAGTTGAGAATTCGGAAATAAGAAACACCTGTTAATAAAGTTTTATCAATAGAATTAATATAATCCATATATTCTTCATCAATTTTATTATTATGAATAGCGGTTTCAGTTATTGCTTTATATGGATAGATAACATCAACATCAGGAAATTTATCATCACCTATCCCCATTTGTTCATTACTATATCTTTTTAATTGTTCTATATCTAATTCCATACTACTTTGACTTATGATAATAGGAAATGAAGATATTGTTTCAGCTTCAAATTTATCAACTTGTATATCAAAACCATGAGATAAAGAAAGAATCAAAGCAATTCCAATAATACCAATGCTGGATGCAAGGGCGGTTAAAAAAGTTCTACCTAATTTCGTAATAATATTATTGAAAGATAATTTTAAAGCTGTTAAAAAACTCATTGATGTTTTTCTTAAACTATATTCACTAATTTCTTCTGTTTCTTCAATAGGATTAGAATCACCCACTAATTCTCCATCTCTTAATTCAACAATACGACTTGCATAAGTATACGCAAGTTCAGCATTATGAGTTACTAAAATAACTAACTTTTCAGCCGCAATTTCTTTAACTAAATCTAATATTTGCACACTTGTATTAGAGTCTAAGGCACCAGTTGGTTCATCTAAGAGAATGATATCAGGATCGTTTGCTAAAGCACGAGCAATAGCTACTCTTTGCATTTGGCCACCTGATAATTGATTTGGTTTTTTATGCATATGATCTTTTAAACCAACTTTTTTAAGTAATTCTTTAGCTTTTCTTTTCCTTTTACTAGTTGATACACCACTTAAAGTCATACCCATTTCGACATTATCTAAAACCGAAATATGAGTAATTAAATTATAATTTTGAAAAACAAAACCAATTGAATTATTACGATAAGCATCCCAATCTTCACTTTTAAATTTCTTAGTTGATTTTCCATTAATAATTAAATCGCCACTATCGTAACGATCTAATCCTCCAATAATATTTAATAAAGTGGTTTTACCAGAACCACTAGGACCAAGAATCGCAACAAATTCATTCTTACGAAACTTTATTGATATTCCCTTTAAAGCATGTTGGGTAAAAGTACCTGTTGTATAACTTTTTTTAATTTTTCTTAATTCTAACATTATTGTCCCTCCTTATTAAGTTTATTCATTAATATCACAATTACATTATAAATTTGTTTTTGTTCGGCAATTGAAAAATCTTTAATCATTTCATTTCTTTATTTTTTCATTATTTCATTAATCTTATTAGCTACTTCCAATCCTTTTTCAGTTAAACAAATATTATAATTTCTTAAATGTTTATCATTAGTATCACGATAAACATAATTTTTTTCTTCTAATTCTTTTACTACTCTTGATGTTAATGCCTTATCTACTTGTGACATATGACTTAATTTAGTCATGGTTAATCCTAAAGGATAATTTCTTAATAACATCATATATAATAAATGACTACTTGAAATATTAAAGCTTTTTAACTCTTTATTAAATACTTTCTGCATATTTTTTATTATTCCTCTTAAATGAATAAGAAATTCCTCCATTTTTATATTTTCTTGCATACTACACCTCTTATTATGTTGATTAGTCAACATAACAAATTATACTCTTTTATATATATATTTGTCAATATTAAAAAAGATAACAGATGTTACTGCTATCTTAATTTATTTTTCATTCCTTTAATACCTTTTATACCATTATAGTTACTTAAGATATTTGTTTCAAAAGAATTTATTTTTTTAGTTCTATTTTTATAATCTTTAATAGCTAATGAAATCATATCATCTAATAAATTAGGATATTTTTTACCAGCTGGTTCCCATAAATAATATGATAATGATCCTGGTATCGTATTTGGTTCATTAACATAAACCTTCTTTTTCTTTTTATCAACAAGGAAATCAATACGACATACACCATTTAGATTTAATATTCTAAATGTTTTTTTCGCTAATTCTTTGATTTCTTTTTCTAACTTTTCATCAATGCGTGCTGGAATAACTCTATTAGCTGAAGCCATTCCTTTTGATTTACCACCCTTAGTATTACCCAAATATTTATCTTGATAAGTTAAAAATTCCTCACTACTAATAACTTCTTCAATAACACTTGTTTCTTGATATTCATAATTACCTAAAACACTACAATTTACTTCTAATAAATTATCAACGGCTTTTTCAACAACAATTTTGGTATCATATTTAATTGCTTCATTAATAGCTTCTTCTAATTTATCAGCATCCTTTACAAAAGTAATGCCAACACTACTACCTAAAGTAGCTGGTTTTACAATGACTGGATAACCTAATTCTTTAATTTCTTTAATATTTTTTTCTTTATCAATAAAATATTCACTATCATAAAACCAAACATATGGTACAATTGGTAATCCTTCAGCACTCATAACTTGTTTCATAATAACTTTATCTTGGCCTAAAGCTGCTCCTATTACCCTACTCCCAACATAAGGAATACCAATTGTTTCTAAAAAGCCTTGAAGTGTTCCATCTTCAGCATTATTACCATGAACAATTGGAAAAGCAATATCTAATTCATTAACAACACTTTTGAAAAAGCCGGTTGTTTGTAATAAAAATCGACCATTCTTGTTATATAATACAACTTTTTTCGAATACTTTTTTAAATTATCAAAATCACTAAAAATATCAATTTCTCTTAACATTTTGCCTGTATACCAAGTACAATCTTTACTAATATAAATTGGTATAATTTCATATTTTTCTTCATCAATATTTTCCATAGCTTGGACAGCTGAAATAATACTTACTTCATGTTCAACTGTTTTGCCACCAAAAATAACTCCTACTTTTATTTTCATAATACCTATTTCCTTTCATTAAAAATATCTGGTAAATCATTTTCTAGTAAAACGTAAGTTTCTTTTCCTTTTAACTTTTGCATAAGTTCAATAGCTTCTTTAACATCATTAATAACATAAATATGTTTTTCATTATAATCTTTTATCATAAGTCCATCATAAATTGGTTTAGTTTGTTTTCTCCCTACTAAAATAACTTCATCACATACATCCGCAATTTGTTTACCAAATTCTAAATTAAGTTCATATTGTTCACTACCTAATTCAATCATTCCTGGTGTTACTATTATTTTTTTACCTAGCATTAAATTTAAAACATCTAAAGCCATTTTTGAACCTACGGGATTAGAATTATAAGCATCATCAATAATATTAATATCTCCATATCTTTTAAGTTCTAACCTGTGTTCAATTGGTTTTACTTTTAGAACTCCCATTTGTAATTGTTCAATTGTTAAACCTAATTCTTTACCTAAAGCAATACTAGCTAAAATATTATAAATGTTAGCTTTTCCTAATAATCTAGTTTCAAATTTATATTTATTCTTATCTCCTTTAAAAAGACAATCAAAGGTTGTACCATTATGAGATAGTTTTATATTAGTTGCGACAACATCTGCATCCTTATTATCAATTCCTATCCATATTACCTTACATTTATTTTTTAATTCATAAGATAATTGATATTCATCATCGGCATTCAATACCGCAACTCCATCATTTGGTAATGATTCAATTAGTTCAAATTTCGTTTTTTGAATATTTTCACGACTACCAAAACTTTCTAAATGAGCAGTTCCAATCGTTGTAAGAATACCATAAGTAGGATGAACTAAATCGCATAATTCTTTAATTTCCCCTGTTTTAAAAGCCCCCATTTCCGCAATCAGAAATTCACTAAATTTATCTAAATAATTATTAATCATATTTATTAATCCATATGGTGTATTAAAGTTTTTAGGAGTTGGAAAAGCATTATATCTAATATTTAATATATCACTTAATATATTTTTACTACTTGTTTTACCATAACTTCCAGTAATACCAATAACTTTTAAATGAGGCATATTTTTCAGTTTCTTCATAGCTTTTATTCGATAGTAATGATATACATGTTTTTCAAATGGCTTATTAAAGATATTAGCTACCATAATTACAAAATAATTTAAATATACTAATGCTCCAATTATTAAATAATAATAAGTAAGATAATAAATATTAAATGTTAAAGCAATTGTTACAGCTGGAATTAAATATAAAATTAAAATAGTAACATATAATCTTCTAATTCTTTTAGTTACCACTAATGGTTTTTTAGCTTGTTCTTTTTTTATTCTTTGTAAATAAAAGTAAGTTATTAAAAGATAATAAACACTAAAAATAAATATTGAAATTT
>JAAYOI010000023.1 GCA_012520435.1 Mollicutes bacterium | reverse complement strand
GAAAAAATGGAAAGATGGAAAGAAGCATTCCATAGACTACTTAATGGTCATAATAAAGCAATCGATGATGTCAATTATGGTATTAGATTAAGTGAAATAATAGATTACATAATTGAAAAAATTGAGCAAAAATATCCAATATATAAAAGTGAAGTAGTTAAATTAAAGGAATGGTTTAATTATAAAAATATAGATATTTTATCTTTAGAACAAAAAGAGACTACAATAAAAGAATTATTTAAGATGTTAAAAGCTAATAGTAGAACTGCTAATTTAAAATTTTTAGGTCAATCAGATCGCTTTGGTCGTTTAGAAAAAATTAATATAAAAAAAGCTAAAATAATTCATCAATCTATAACAGGAATATGGGAGAGTGAAGATGAGTTTTAGAACAGTTTTAGTTACTAAACAATCGAAATTAACATATAAAAATCGTTTTTTAGTAGTAAAACAGGATATTGATGAGAAATACATTCATTTATCAGAAATAGATACAATTATAGTTGATTCTATATCTGTATCTATTTCTTCCTATTTATTAAAAGAGTTAGCTGATAATAAAATAAACATTATATTTTGCGATGAAAAACATAATCCTTTTGGTGAATTAAGACCATATTATTCTAGTCATAATTCAAGTAAAAAAATAATGAATCAAATAAAATGGACTAAAGCTAATATGAACAAATTATGGGATGAAATTATTAAAAATAAAATAATTAATCAAGCTTTAGCAATTAAAAACATTGATAAAGAAAAGTATGAACTTATAATGAGTTATTTAAATGATGTTAAAGATGGCGATAAAACAAACCGAGAAGGGCATGCTTCCAAAGTTTATTTTGGTGCCCTTTTCGGCGATAATTTTATAAGACATAATAATGATGATATTAATGCGGCTTTAAATTATGGTTATGCATTATTACTATCAACATTTAATAAAGAAATAATAAATTTAGGTTATTTAACTCAATTAGGGATTCATCACAAAAACGAATTCAATTCATTTAATCTTTCTTGTGATTTGATGGAACCTTTTAGAATAGTAATTGATAAATTTGTTTTTGATAATAAAATTAAAGAGTTTGATAGTGAATATAAATTAAAACTGATTTCTATATTTGATCAAAAATATAATTATAATAACAAGATGTATACATTAAAAGATATTATTAAATTTTACACAAAGGATACATTAGATGTATTAGAAAACAATAAAAAATATAAAGGGTTTATCATATATGAGGAATAGAATAATGAGAGCAATTGTATTTTTTGATTTACCTAATGTATACCTAAATGATAGAAGAAATTATAATAAGTTTAGAAAGTTTTTAATAAATGAAGGATTTATAATGCTACAAGAATCAGTTTATTCAAAATTAGTATTAAATTCTCAACAAGCAGATTTTTTGTTAAACAGAATTAAGAGGAATGCGCCTAAAAAAGGAGTGATACAATTTCTTTTAATAACAGAAAAACAATATTTTGATATGGATTTTATTATAGGAAATACTAATCATAAAATAGTTAATTCAGAGGATAGGTTGATTGTTATATGAAATTAAATGTTAAATACATTGATAGTGATATTATATTATCAAATGATTATATATTTAGTGTTGAAATAAATAACAAAGGTTTATTTTATCGTTTTATTAATGATTTAAATAATATAGCTAATGGCAATATGATTGAAGATATTTATTTGTATAAAGATTTAAATGAAGTTAATATAGCGAATAGAATTTCAGTAATAATTGATTATTTTAATATTGATTTTAATAGCAAAAAAGTTCTAGCATTTATAAACAATTTAATAGTTGGAAGTATTAATGAAAAAGATATATTATCAATAAATCAATATTATAATAAAATATTAGATATAATATTAGATAATACAGATGATATAAATATTAGTCTTGAAGTAAATGATGAATTTGATATTCAAAACATAATTAAATTATTTAAAATCACTGTTAAAAATAAAGATAATATTTTAGATAAAATTACTCTATTTATAGATCTGGAAAAAGAATTATCAATTAATGAATTTATTGTATTGGTAAATATAAAGCAATATTTAACTAAAGAAGAATTAATAGAATTGTATAAATATGCAATATATAATCAAATTAAATTATTATTAGTTGACTATGGTTACTATGGTGTTACAATTGAAAATGAGAAAAAAATAGTTATTGATGAGTTTTTAGAAGAATTTGTGTTATAATTAAATT
>JAAYOI010000022.1 GCA_012520435.1 Mollicutes bacterium | reverse complement strand
TAATCGAATTGGAGATATTGGAAATGCCGTTATGAAAGATAGAAAAGTGATGGCTAATGATGGGATTGTTGTGGTTATCGCTAATATAGATACTAATAATCATCAATTATTAGGTAATCCTAATATTACAACAAGAGGTTTTGTCTTAGTTAATGACAATAATGCATTATTAAAAAAACTAGAAGAAATTAGTAAGCAAGCTATTAATTCGAAAATTAATAATAAAATTAATTATACAGAAATAAAATTAGAAATTATTAATCAATTATCTCCTTATATATATGAAAAAACAGGCAGAAAACCAATTATTCTACCTGTAATTATGGATATTAAACGTAATGTTTAATATCTTTTTTTATTTATTTTTTTCAATTAATTTTAATGCTTCTTTAATAGTATTATCAAAATTATCAAAATCAACATTAATCCAATTTATTGGCATTTGATTATTAAACCATGTATATTGTCTTTTCGCATAATTTCTACTTTTCTTTTTAATTAACTCAATACATTCTTCTAAACTCTTTTTATTTTCAAAATAATCAAATAATTCTTTATAACCTATTGGTGTTATAACTGCTTTTGTCCTAATACCTGATTCATATATCTTTCTAGCTTCTTCTAAAAGACCTTTAGTTAACATCTCATCAACTCTTTTATTAATTCTTTCATATAAAGTTTTACGATCAGTTGTAAGTCCAATAAAAATCGCATTATATAATAATTTATCTGTTTTTTCTTTTTCACTAAAAGGTTTTTTATGAATATCATAATAATTAAGTGCTCGTATTACTCTTTTACGATTATTTAAATGAATAGTTGTATTAGGGTCAACTGTTAATAATTTTTGAAATAATTCTTCATTAGTATATTCATCATAATTATTGATAACTGGTTCATCATAAAAAGTATAATCATAAAGACTTGCTTTTATATATAAACCTGTACCACCAACCATAATTGGTGTTTTATCTCTTTTGATAATACTATCAATTACTCTTCTACTATCTTTTTGATAATCATAAACCGTATAGTTTTCTTTAATGTTTTTAATATCAAGTAAGTGATGAATAATATTACCCATTTCTTCAATGGTAATTTTGGCCGTTGCAATATCTAAGCCACGATATATTTGGGTACTATCAGCATTTATAATCTCCCCATTTAATTTTTTGGCTAAGGCAATACTAAGTTTTGTTTTACCAATTCCAGTTGGTCCAACAATGACAATTACCATTTTCATAAATCACCTACTTAATTAACATACAATCTCCAAAAGAAAAGAAACGATATTCTTCTTTTGTTGCTTCTTGATAAGCATTTAAAATATATTCTCGGCTTGCGAAAGCACTTACCAACATAAATAACGTTGATTTTGGTAAATGAAAATTTGTAATTAAAGCATCAATAGCTTTAAATTCAAAGCCAGGATAAATAAAAATATCTGTCCAACCACTACTTTCTTTAAATTCTCCATATAACTGCATAACTGTTTCTAAAGTTCTAGTAGTAGTTGTGCCAACACTAATAATTTTATGCCCATTTTTTTTCGTATTATTCAAGATATCAGCTGTTTCTTCACTAATCATGTAAAATTCTGAATGCATTTTATGTTTATTAATATCATCAACAGTAACAGGGCGAAAGGTACCTAAACCAACATGTAGAGTTATATATACAACTTTTACACCCTTTTCTTTTATACGTTCTAATAACTCTTCGGTAAAATGTAAACCAGCAGTAGGGGCAGCTGCACTACCAATATTTTTGGCATACACTGTTTGATAACGATCTTTATCTTCTAACTTTTCATGAATATATGGTGGTAAAGGCATTTCACCTAATTCATCTAAGATTTCATATAAAATGCCTTTATATTTTAATTTTAAGATTCTAATACCTTCTTCCCCAATTCCTAAACATTCAGCTTTTAATTTCCCTTCACCAAAACTAATAATAGTACCCTCTTTAACTCTTTTAGCTGGTTTTACTAAACATTCCCAAGTATCATTATTAATTTCTTTTAATAATAATATTTCAATTACGGCTTTAGTATCTTCTTTAACACCATAAAGCCGAGCTGGTATAACTTTACTATCATTTAATACTAAACAATCACCTTTATTTAAATAATCGATAAGATTAGTAAAATGACGGTGTTCAATAGAACCCGTTTTTTTATCTAAAACCAGTAATCTTGAAGAATCTCTTTTAGAAAGTGGTTTTTGGGCAATTAAGTGTTCTGGTAATTCAAAATCAAAATCACTTGTTTTCATTATGGATCTCCATTAAATTTAAACCTATTATTCCATCATACCTACGATTAATATTACCATCTATTACATTAATAAATATTTCAGCAGTTGCTGAAATAATACATTTAGTTAAATGCCCACCATAAACATAATTATTTAAGTCAGCTACCGTAATATGAATATGTAAATATGGTTCATCATCTTTAGTGGTAATATTACCAAGTAAAGATGTAATTTCATACATACCAACTAAATTATTAGTATAATATTTTTTATTATCGGTATCATAAAGACCAATTTCAACATCATTAGTTGCACCAATACCAGTTATAGTTCCTAATTTAATATTTTCTTTCTTACATAACTCTTTTATCTTTTCAGTTATTTCTTCATCTTTAAAAATTCTAACAATATAAGTATTATCTATTTTACAATATTCCATATTATCCTCCCTTAAAATAAAGTCTCTTGTGATTTTATTTTTAAATGTTCATATGCTTTTTCCGTTACCATTCTACCACGTGGTGTTCTTTTTAATAAACCAATTTGTAATAAATATGGTTCATAAACATCTTCAATTGTGGTTTGTTCTTCACCAATACTAGAAGCAATGGCTTCTATGCCAACTGGACCACCATTAAATTTTTCAATAATTGCTTTTAAAAAATGATAATCGGTTTCATCTAGTCCCAAACTATCAACTTTTAAACGATCTAGTGCGAGTTTAGTAATTTCTAGATTAATATAACCATTACCCATTACTAAAGCATAATCTCTTACCCTTTTGAATAATCTATTGGCAATTCTTGGAGTTCCACGACTACGAGTTGCGAGTTCAATAGCGGCATCATCATCAATGGGACAATCTAAAACTTTACTAGTTCTTTTAACAATTTTAGTTAATTCTTCAACAGTATAATATTTTAATTTGAAAACTATTCCAAAACGATCGCGAAGTGGTCCTGTTAAATCACCAGCTCTCGTTGTAGCTCCTACTAAAGTAAAAGGCGGTAAATCAATTTTAATATTACGACTTGTTGAATCACTTCCGACAATGATATCTAAAGAAAAATCTTCCATAGCTGAATATAATATTTCTTCAATATATCTTGGAATACGATGAATTTCATCAATAAATAAAACATCACCTAGTTCTAAAGTTGATAAAACAGCTGCTAAATCCCCACTCTTTTCAATTGATGGTCCACTAACCGTTTTAATTTCACCATCCATTTCATGAGCTATAATATAAGCTAAAGTAGTTTTACCTAAACCTGGTGGACCATATAGAAGAACATGATCCAATGATTCATTACGCATTTTAGCGGCCTTCATAAAAACACTTAAATTTTCTTTTATTTCTTCTTGTCCAATATATTCATCAAGACTATCTGGCCTAATAGTTGCTTCAAATTTATCTTCTTCTAATTTTTTAGTTGTTACAATTCTTTCTTCCATTTTTTCACCAGCCTTTATTCTTATTTTATAATTTATAAATTTAATTTCCTATTATTTTAATAATAATCTTAAAGCATCTTTAACTTGTTTTTCTATTGGTTCGTTATTATTAATATGTGGTAATATTTTCATAATATCACTACTTTTATAACCAAGGGCTTTTAAAGTTTCAATTAAGTCATCATACTCTTTTCTATTAATATCTTTATTATCACTACTAACTAATTTTCCTTTTAAATCCAAAATAATTTGACGAGCAATTTTATCACCAATTTTAGGAAACTTCTTTAAATATAAAATATTTTCTCTTTCAATCGCATCAATAATACCATTAATGGAACCAGTAGCTAACATTGGCAAAGCCATCTTACATCCTAATCCATTAACAGAAATTAATTTTAAAAATAATTCTTTTTCTTCCATGGTTTTAAATCCATATAAACTTATTTCATCTTCTCTAACGTATTGATAAACATAAACGGTATATTCTTCACCTACATTAAAACTATAAGGATTGCCTGTATAAATTAAGTAACCAACTCCATTATTTTCAAGAACGATATAATTACTTTCTATTTTTTTTACTATTCCTTTTATATATTCGTACATTTTACCACCTACCCTAATTATACCATAAAAAAACTAATAATTTTCTTATTAGTTTTAAGGAAACATATTATTTTTTTCTAAGAAGTGATCTAGTTAAATAAAACTCAAACATAATAAAGACTATTACATAAATCCAAATCAAAAATTCATTAATAACGCCACCTGTATGTTTATCAATAATATTAGGAATTGATAAAGGTATATACTTATTTAAAAAATTAAATAATTCTTGCGATGTTATATTATGCTTAATAAAGGTTAATAATCTTAAAAAGACATCAGCAATCACGATACTATAAACAACCTTTTCTAATTTTCTAAAAATAATAACTGCTACGACAATATAACAAACTAAAATCAATAATTCCATCTTACTACCACCTATTCTACTTATTAATAATATCACATCAATTCATATTATTCAATGTTAAAATGTATCTTATTTTAATCTATTATTAAAGTTTTCCAACTATACAAATAAATAACAATAATCATAAGAGAAATAATTATATGAAAAATTTTAGATAGCGCTTTATTACGTATTATATATAAATAAAACAAAAGATGAATATATAAAGTCATTTTAATTATAAAAAGGGATTGTTGAGTAATAAAAAAATAAATAGATTTTTTAAAGAAAAAATTAGTAATAGTTAAAAGTAAAAAATTAAACATATTACTACCAATAATATCAGATAATACTAAATCATAATAATTATTTTTTATTAAGGTATAAGAACTTATAATTTTAGGTAAAGAAGTAGTAATACCTAATAAAAAAAGGCCAATAATACTCGAAGAAAACTTAGGAAAATTAAAACTTAAATAATCAGTATATAAAGTTAAAGTGATACTAAATATAATTACTAAAAACAAATAAATAAAAAATTTTATATTAATAACTTTATTAGCTTTAATAGTTATTTTCTTTTTTAAATTAATTTTACTTAAGAAAAAAAGATAAATAAAATAGAATATAATAACTAAAATATTAGGACCAATTGTTTTAAATAAAGAAGATTTTTTTATCATTAAAATATTAATAATAACAATATAAATATATACTAATAAAGAATTTATATAAAAATAATAAGGAGAAATCTTTTTAAAAAGATTTTTTTTAATAAAAATAATGTTTAAAAAAGCTAAAATAACAAAATTAAAAATATTACTACCTATAATATTACTGATGGCAAGATAGGGATTATTGATAAAAAGAGATGTTAAATAAGTTACTAAAATAGGTATTCCAAGGATAACCACTGATAATATATTTTTAACAAAAAAGTTAGTGATATCACTATTTTTTAATATATAAGTATATTCCGTTAATTTAATAGTTGATAAAATTAATAAAAAAGCAAAAAATAAAAACAATATTCCATTCATGATATCACCTACATAATTATATTGATATATGAATAAAAATATTATTTTGATTATACAAGAACATTAACTTATTTATAGCAACTAATTATAAAACAAAAAAGATGAATAATCATCTTTTTTTTACATTATCAATTTTATTGGCCATTATCTACTATAATCATAGCATCCACAATTCCTTGATTTACATTTGGCAAATCACCAGTTGATACTTATTAAACCATTTTGAGGCTTTGTTCCTTTATAACTCAATTTTTCCCTGGTATATTAGAACTTTCTACACCGTTTTCATATGTAAAAATTATTTTATTATTATTATTTCCATCTAATAAATCTTCAGCATACACTAATTCGGCTGCTCCCATAAGCACTATTTTTAAATGCTCCTTTTTTTGATCTTCTATTACATTTATATTAATGGTACTGCTATAAGAGCAATAATTGATAATATGAAAATAACAGTAAGCAATTCAATTAAAGTAAATCCATTTTTTGTCTTTCTCATATACAATATCCTTTCTCATCTATTTTTCATTTATATTTTGACTAAATTTATTGTTTTTATAACAAAAAAATCTCATGAAAAAACACAATTAAAAAGTAAAATAAAAGAGTGATTTTAGTATTTATCACTCTTAACAATTATATTTTACTGTTTAATATTATCCTTCAACATTACCAATATTTTGATAATTAAATTCTAATCTATTAATATCCATAGAATATTCTTCATTCATATTTATATTAGTTAAATCCATTTCAATCTTTATAATATTATTATTTTTTTCAGTAGTAATAATATTAATAAAATTTTCTTCATCATTGACTTCATCATTAAAATATAATTTTATAAATTTTTTTATAGGTAATAAATATGTATTTATAATGATATTACTTTGATAATCAGTTGTCATTAATTGTAATGTTGAAGCTAAAAGAAAATCAGTAATATTATTTGGTTTTAAATTTAATAAGTTGATGGGTAAAGGATTATCTACTTTTTCTTTTAAATCATCTTTAATTATATAAAATTCATTATTTTCCATGTAATAATTATTAACATCATTTTCAATTGTAAAAGTTTCTTCTTCTAAAGTATGTTTCCCAATACCTTGATAATAAATAATTTCATCATTAATACTTTGTTCAATTTTATATGTATATTCATAATTATTCATTTCCTTAAATTTTTTAAAAGTAATTGGTAGTTCATTATTATTATCAATAATTACATTTGTTTTAGCTGCTGAATTAATTATAGCCATAACAAAGATAAAAAAGACAAAATATAACCCTAAAATAATTAAAGCTCGATATCTAGGTACTTTATATATTTCCTTAAATCTTATATAAATTTTTTTAATCTTACCATTTTTCTTTTCTTTCATTACCATTCACCTTAACTAAGTACTTTACCAACAATACTTTCCTTATTATTAACGCCATTGACAAATTCAATTGCTCGCATTTTCTTTTTACCTTCTGGTTGAACAACGGTTAAAACTACTTCACCATTGCTTACTTTAACACCAATACCATCTTCGTATATACCAGTAATTTGACCATTAAAATTTTCAGAAAAATAACGATCAGATATATAACATTCCCATACCTTTAAGATTTTTCCTTCAAAAATACAATAAGCACCTGGCCATGAATTTAAGCCTCTAACTTTATTATATATCTCTTTTCGTGATTTAGAAAAATCAAGTTTTTCATCTTCTCTCGTAATAATTGGGGCATAAGTTGCTTCACGAAAATTTTGACGAACACGAGGTGCGGTTTCGGAAATAATAGCTGGTAAAGTTTCTAATAATAAATCACGACTTAAAATACTTAATTTATCATGAAGGGTAGATGCTGTATCAGTATCAGTAATTTCTATTTCTCTTTGACTAATAATATCGCCTTCATCCATCTTTTCATTCATATAAATAATACTTACACCTGTTTTAGTATATCCATTTATAATTGCCCTATGGATTGGTGCCCCACCACGAAGTTTAGGCAATAATGATGGATGAACATTGATACAGCCTAATCTAGGATAATCTAATATTTCTTTTGGGATTATTTGTCCATAAGCACAAGTAATAATTAAATCTGGTTGTAAACTTAAAATTTCTTCAACTGCCTCACTAATTTTTTCGGGTTGAAGTACTAAAATAGTATGTTCCATTCCTATTTTTTTTACTGGTGGCGGAATCATTTCGCCATCTTTACCTTTGCGATCTGGTTGAGTAACAATTGCTCTTAATTTATAATTTTGAAGTAATCCTTCTAATACAGGTACACTAAAAGCAGGAGTACCCATAAAAACAATTTTTAGTTTTTTATTGACTTTAAGTTCTTCTATTCTCATATTACCACCACACTAATTATTTTATCACAAATAAGAAAAATTGACTATAATCTTAATGGATTTATATCGATTTCAATGTCAACTTTATTGTTGATTTTATATTGGTTTTCAATAGTTTCCAAAATATCATTAACTTCTTCTTTCTTTTTATATTTTAAAATTATTTGAAGATGATAAATATTATTTATTTTTAACATATTACTATTATTTGGACCTAAAATAATAACGGTTTTAGGTAAATGACTAGTTAAATAGTTTTTAATCTTTTCACTTTCGGTTTGTGCCATATTATAATCTTTACTTTCAATTTTTATATGAACAAGATTATAATAAGGTGGATATTTTAAACTTTTTCTTAACTTTAATTCTTCTTCATAAAAACCTTCATAATCATGCATACTAGCTTTAACAATACTATAATGATCTTGATTAAATGTTTGAATAATAACTAAACCTGGTATATTACCACGTCCAGCTCTTCCAGCTACTTGACTTAATAATTGAAAAGTTCTTTCCGCACTACGAAAATCGGGAATATTTAATGAAGCATCGCCATTTAAAACGCCTACCAAAGTTACATTTTCAAAATCTAATCCTTTAGCAATCATTTGAGTTCCTACTAAAATATCATAGTCTCTATTAGCAAAAGCACTAATAATTTTCTCATGACTTCCTTTTCTTGAAGTTGAATCAATATCCATTCTAATAACTCTAGCATTAGGAAAATTATTTTGAATTTCTTGTTCCAATTTTTGAGTACCCATCCCAAATTCATTAATATCTTTACTATGACATTTAGGACAACTAACTAATTTACTTTTCCCATAACCACAATAATGACAACGCATCGTATTAGACGTTTTATGATAAGTTAAAGGTATATCACAATTAGGACATTTATCAGTATAACCACAGTTATGACAAGTAACTACCGTAGTATATCCTCTACGATTTAAAAATAAAATGACTTGTTCTTTTTTTTCTAAACGTTCATTAATTTTTTCTTTTAATAATCGTGATAATAT
This sequence comes from Mollicutes bacterium, assembly GCA_012520435.1. GTDB lineage: Bacteria > Bacillota_I > Bacilli_A > RF39 > UBA660 > JAAYOI01. The sequence continues at coordinate 3,684 of JAAYOI010000022.1, read as the reverse complement.
TTTAGAACCTCTTTTTATTTCTTCTTTCATATCAATAATTAACACTTTCGGTAAATTATTATTAATTCTAGTTTTTAATTCTAATAATTCATAAACACCTATTTTAGCTCTAGTATAGCTTTCAATCGAAGGTGTTGCACTTCCTAAAATAACTGGACAATGATGTTTTTTAGCACGATATAAGGCAATATCAATAGCATGATAACGAGGTATATTTTCTTGTTTATAAGTAAGAGAGTGTTCTTCATCGATAATAATTACCCCTAAGTTAGTAAATGGCGCAAAAACAGCACTCCTAGCACCTATTACAATAGATACTTCTTTTCTTTCAATTTTACGCCATTCATCATATCTTTCACCATCATTTAAACGACTATGAAGAATCGCAATTTTATTACCAAAACGTTCTTTAAAGCGAGCAACAATTTGCGGTGTTAAACTAATTTCGGGAACTAAAACAATTGCTTCTTTACCTTTTTTTAATACTTCTTCGATAATATGCATATATACCTCGGTTTTACCACTACCAGTTACACCATGTAATAAAAAAGGCTTAAATTTATTAAGATAATTTTTTATTGTATTTACAACTTTAGTTTGCTCACTATTTAAATTTATATTATTATTTTTTATTTCAATATTATCATTTAAACGATATATTTCTTCTTTTATTTCAATTAATACTTTTTTATTTATTAATGTTTTTACTGCGGATGCTGATATTTTTTCTAATTCTTTTTTTAACATTCTCTCATTTTCAGTTAATAATTCAATAATCTTTCTTTGTTTATCATTATTAACTAATTTATCTAAATCTTTTATATTATTTAATTTAATATAACTTACATATTTTTTATTAACAATAAATCCTTTTTTTGCTTTTAATGCTGTTGGTAACATTGTTTGATAAGCACTTATTAAAGGTGATAAATATTTTTTACTTATATATTTACCTAATTCTAACATTTCTGAATTAATAACTGGATGATCATCTATAACATCAATAATCTCTTTTAATTCATAATCATATTCAATTTTTTCTTTATTTATTTTTAAGATAAAACCTTCTATTTTACGTTTCCCAAAAGGAACTAAAACTCGAACACTTATTTGGATTTTATTTTCTAATTCTTTAGGTACTAAATAAGTAAACGTTTTATCTACTTGTCTTGCTTTTACTTCTACTAAGACATCTATCGTCATATTATCACCTTCATTTTAATTATACAAAAAAAAATGAAAAAAGACTACTAATAGTAGTCATTTTTTAACCTTTTAAAATATCTATGGCTTTACGCATTTGTAAATCATATTTTATCATTTCAAGGCCACCAAACACATTAAGAATTTCTTCTTTTTTCATTTTATATTTTTCAGCAAGTTTTGATGCTTCTTCTTCTGCTTCTTTATCTTCAATTTTAATATTTTCTTGTTTAACTATTTCTTCTAACATTAAACGATATGTTATGCGTTTTGTAGCTTCATCTTTCATTTGTTCTTTTAATGCTTTTTCATCAGAATTGGTAAATTGATAGAATTGTTCTAAAGTAAGTCCTTGCATTTTTAAATGTTCTTCGTATTGTTTAATCATACGATCTAATTCTTCATCAAGCATAACATCAGGTATATCAATTTCTACTTCTTTAGCTGCTACTTCTAATAAATCATCAATATATTTATTTTCTGCTTCTATTTCTTTACGAGCTAAAAGATTTTCCTTAATTTGATTTTCTAATGCTTCTTTAGAAACAATACCTTCCATTCCTAAATCAGCAAAGAAATCTTCATTTATTTCAGGAATAACCGTTTTCTTTACTTCTTTAACTTTTGCTTTAAAAACAACTTCTTTTCCTTTTAATTCTTCACTATGATAATCTTCTGGAAATTTTAAATTAAGATCTTTTTCATCACCTTTTTTAAGTCCAATAAGTCCTTCTTCAAAACCTGGAATAAAGGTATTACTACCAATCGTTAAAGAATAATTTTCAGCTTTTCCGCCTTCAAAAGCAATACCATCTTTAAATCCTTCAAAATCAATAATAGCAATATCACCATTTTCAATTGGTCCTTCTTTATTAACATTTTCAGCAAAACGATGACGTAATTCATCGATTGATCTATCTATTTCTTCTTTAGTTACTTCCACTTTATCTTTTTTTACTTTTAAATCTTTATATTTACCTAACTTAACTTCTGGCTTTAAAGTTAAAGTAAAGATAAATTCTATACCTTTTTCATTAATTGATTTAATTTCAAAAGATGGTTGGGCAACTATTTCTAAATCTTTATTTTCTTCTAAAACTTTTTTATATGCTTCATTAACACAGTTTTGAGCGGCATCCATAAATAAAGATTCAATACCATATTTCTTTAAAAAGATTTCTTTTGGTGCTTTTCCAGGTCTAAAACCATCAATTTTAGCTTTTTGATTAGCTTTTTGAAATGCTTTATCTAAAGCTTCTTCCCATTCTTGTCCATCAATTTTAATTGTAATTTCTTTAATATTTTTATTTGCCATAATATCCTCCTTTAACATACTTATATAGTATATAATATTTTTCCTAATTTGACAACCCATATAATAAAAATTATAAAACCCTAATTAAGTATAAAAATTAATTAGGGTTTAGTATTATCTACCTTTTATTAGCCAATTTAGCTTTTATCTTTTTATGCATCGAATAGAATTACCGTTTTTCAATCCCTCATAACCATAATCAATACAATCCGAACTGTTGGATAATCCAAACCACCAACCAGTTGTTGTTTCGTGAAGGGTAGAAGTCCAGTAACTTGTATAATCGCCAATATCATAAAGTTCATAATTATTAATACTATATCCTGTAGGTAACCCATTAAAACCAAAATTATCATCGCCATTCCAATATTGTTTAGATTTTAACATTTTACCAGTAGTTGCTCCCCTACACCAATAATACCAACCAGAAACTTCTCTCTCTTCTTCACGGTCAGGATCAGAATCAATAGATAATACTACAACTCTCCAATCATCATTAGTTGGAACTACCCATCCTTTTGGACACATCCCTTGAGCACCTTCAAAAATTGCTTCCAATTCATCTTCATCATATGGTAATTCTCTTCCAGAATTAATATAACTATTAAAATCTACTGCTGCTCCCCATTGATATAATACTTGCATTTCGTCCCAATCGCGAAAAGGTCCTTCACTTTCAGAAAGAGTATCGCTATTATGTACACAACACGAACTATAAGTGCCATCATTCCATTCAGCTAGATTACAACTTTCATAACTACCACTAGTTAAACAACTGTTTTCGCCTTCACCTACATACCTTAAATTTTCAGCCATCCAACATTGATTTTCTATTTGTACTGTTTTATATTCTTGACCATCTCTAACATCAACTAAAGTTTCGCCACATTCAAATGGAATATCACATTGGTCAGCTGATCTTGTTGATACTGTTATCGTCGATTGATAATAACTCTTTTAAGCACAATACTTTCCATTATGAATCGCAAGCGCAACATCACCTGTTTCATTTACAATTATATAACCACTTTTAGGTTTCTCGCCTTCATATTCTAAATATACTCCTTCAATATTAGATGTTTCAACACCATCATTATAATGAAAAATTATATTTTCAATATATTCTTCTGCTTCTAAATCCATAAATTTCATTTGAGCAGCTTTTT
>JAAYOI010000021.1 GCA_012520435.1 Mollicutes bacterium | reverse complement strand
AATAATATTACCTTAAAACTTGATTATAATGACCTAGCCTCTTTTGATAAGGTTTATATATCTAAAGTTTTTACAGATACATATATTCCTGAAGATATTTTAACCTTGCCTAATATTGTTTTTGGAGGCACAGGGTTCTTTTATGATAAAGCCCCTCCCCTACCCGATTACATAGAACATCATATGCCAGACTATCATCTATATGACGAATGGATAGAAAATAAAATTAATAGTGGTTGTAAAAGAAACGAATTTAAAGAATATTTGGACTATAGTATTGGTTTTCTTACAAGGGGTTGTTTTAGAAAATGTGAGTTTTGTGTAAACAAAAAATATGACCATGTTTTCCTTAATAGCCCACTAGAAGAATTCTATGATCCAACAAAAAAGAAAATTTGTTTATTAGATGATAATTTCTTTGGTTTTAAGGATTGGAAAGAACATTTAAATAAACTTCAAGCAACGGGTAAGCCATTTAAATTTAAACAAGGTATAGATGAGCGTATATTGAATGAGGAAAAATGTAAGATGTTGTTCAGCAGCAAGTATGATGGAGATTTTACATTTGCTTTTGATAATATAGAAGACGCTGATGTAATAAAAGGTAAATTACAGTTAATTCGTAAGTATACAGATGTCATACCTAAGTTTTATGTTCTTTGTGGCTTTGATCGGAAAGATAAATATGATGATATGTTTTGGGTTCAAGACATTATAGATACTTTTGAAAGGATTAAGATACTTTCTGAGTATAAAAGCTTACCATACATAATGAGGTTTAATAGATATGAGGATAGTCCATATAAAGGCATGTATATTACCCTTGCTAGATGGTGTAATCAACCTAATATCTTTAAAAAGAAAAGTTTTAGAGAATATTGTGAAATGAATCAGAAATATGCAAAGAAAGGACTATGTTCATCAATGAGATATTTAAATGAATTTGAAGATAATTTTCCTGATATTGCTAATAAATATTTTGATATTAAGTTTAGTGACTATTAATATAAAACCCAATAAAAACAATCTTTCATTTGATAAGAAAGGATGATTTACATATTAGAGATTAATAAGATATACAACATGGATTGTACTAAAGGTTTAAAACTAATAAATAATCAATCTGTGGATATTGTTTTATCTGATATACCCTATGGGATTAACTTTGATGATTGGGACGTATTACACACAAATACTAATTCGGCACTAATGGGAACTACCGAGCATCAATTAAAAGATACTACCTTTAAAAAACGTGGGAAGCCTATTAATGGTTGGAACAAAACAGACAAAAAAATATCGATTGAGTATTATGAGTGGTGTAAACAATGGTGTAAAGAATTATTTAGAGTAACAAAAGAAGCAAGTCCTATACTATTATTTTCTTCAAGAAGGTATTTACATAGAGTCTGCTGTGCGTTAGAAGATGAAGGGTTTTTGATACGAGATATACTGATATGGCAAAAAGATAGATGCAATGCTAAAGCACAACGAATAAATAATGTTTTACATAAACGTGGAATATATGATGATAGTTTTAATGATTATAGAATAGGGAATCTTGCCCCAATGTATGAACCGATTATATGGGCAATGAAGCCATATTCACATACTTTAACTGATTGCGTTTTAGAAAACAAAATAGGTGGTTTTTATGGAGAAAACGATACGTTACCAAGTAATATATTTTACTGTCCTATTAATATAAAAAATAAATATCACCCAACTGAGAAACCACTACAACTAATTAAGGATTTAATTAAAACATTTTCTATTGACAATAAACATATAATTTTAGACCCATTTATGGGTTCTGGAACTACAGCCGTTGCTTGTAAAGAATTGGACAGAAACTATATTGGGTTTGAGTTAATTGAAAAATATTGTCAAATCACAATTGAAAGAATTAATAATATAAAAATACAATAAAAATGTTCTT
>JAAYOI010000020.1 GCA_012520435.1 Mollicutes bacterium | reverse complement strand
TGATACTACTGTAGCTATTAAAGGAACTAGACCAACAGATGTTTCATTAACATTATCAAAAGGCGCTATTGTTGGTGGATATATGATAATTGATAACTATTATATTACATTTGATGAAGATGGAAAAATAAATAGTGCAACTAAAACGGATGTAACAGCTATAAGTGAGTAAAAAATTGATAACCTCAAGTTATCAATTTTTTTATGCATATAAGCATTCTTTATTTTTTTTTATAAATAGTGTATAATTTTAATAGGTGATAATATGAATAAAATAACACTAGTTGTACCATGTTATAATGAAGAAGAAGCTTTACCATTGTTTTATCAAGAAGTGAATAAAATTATAAAACAATTTGAAAAAGTTGATTTTGAATTTTTATTTATTGATGATGGTTCAAAAGATAAAACTTTAGAAATACTTCGTGAGTTAAGTATTAAAGATAAAAGAGTAAGATATATTTCTTTTTCACGTAATTTTGGTAAAGAAGCTGGATTGTATGCAGGATTATTAAATGCAACTGGTGATTATGTAGCGGTTATGGATGTTGATTTACAAGATCCACCGCATTTATTGCTTGAAATGTATGATTTGATTGTTAATGAAGGTTATGATTGTGTGGCTACTCGTCGCGTAACAAGAGTTGGAGAACCACCAATTCGTAGTTTTTTTGCTAGCCTTTTCTATAAACTTATTAATAAAATATCTAAAACGGAATTCGTTGATGGTGCTAGAGATTTTAGGTTGATGACTAGGCAAATGGTCGATGCCATTTTAACTTTAACTGAATATAATCGTTTTTCTAAAGGTATTTTTGGTTGGGTAGGGTTTAAAACTAAATGGATAGAATATGAAAATATTAAAAGAGTAGCTGGAACAACTAAATGGTCATTTTGGAAATTATTTATTTATTCAATTGAAGGAATAGTTGCTTTTTCAACCATACCATTATCAATCGCATCAATTATGGGTATTTTATTTTGTTTAGTTGCTTTTTTAATGATTATTGTCATAATTATTAAAACTCTTATTTTTGGAGATCCTACTAGTGGATGGCCATCACTTGTTTGTATTATTTTCTTAGTAAGTGGTGTACAATTATTTTGTTTAGGAATTATTGGTCAATATTTATCTAAAACTTATTTAGAAACAAAAAAAAGACCCATTTATATAACAAAAGAAACGGAGAAAACTTATGAAAAAAAGAAACATTAAATATTTATTACTTGCCTTTTTTATTCCTTTTTTCATATGTCTTTTAGTTAGTTATTGCAAATCTTTTTTCTTTGGTGGTCATAGGAATTTACTAGTATCGGATTTACAAGGTCAATATGTATCATTATTTGCTTATTTTCAGGATGTTCTTAATGGTAAAGAATCATTTCTTTACTCTTTTACTAAAGGCTTAGGTGGCAATATGATTGGCACTTTTGCTTATTATCTAGCTAGTCCTTTTAATTTACTCCTTTTCTTTTTTTCTAAACCTCATTTAACATGGGGTATTTTATTGATTGTTATTCTTAAAATAAGTTTAAGTGGTTTTACAATGTATCTTTATTTAAAAAATCATTATCATAAAGATTCTTTAATATTATTGATTTTTTCAACAGCTTATGCTTTAATGGCTTATAATGTTAATTATTATTTTAATGTGCTTTGGTTGGATGCTGTATATTATGCACCTTTAATGCTTTTAGGTATTGATTATATAATAAAAAATAAACGTTCTTTATTATATGGCATTATTCTTTCTTTAGCAATCTTAAGTAACTATTATATAGGATACATGTTATGTATTTTTGCTTGTCTTTATTTTTTATATCAATTAATTCTTAATTATAAAGATAAAAATGATATTGTTTGTTCTATTGTAAGTTTTGGTATAATCTCTTTATTAGCCGGTCTTATAACCTCTTTTCTTTTAATTCCAACTATTTTGGAATTGCAAAATACTAATCGTGCTTTTGGAATATTAACTAATGATAATTTTAATATCAATTTTAATATTTTCAAGATATTATCAAGAACATATATTGGTGCTCATAATAATAATAATATTTTAAACATAACAACTCCTAATATTTATTGTAATATTATTATGCTACCTTTAATCTTTTTCTATTTTCTAAATGAAAAAATAGAAAAAAAAGAAAAAAAACTTAGTGGTATAATGCTTCTTATATTTGTTTTAAGTATTATGATTCCATATTTAAATATGATATGGCATGGTTTTAATTTTCCTAATGGATTTAATTATCGTTTTTCTTTCCTTTTTATCCTTTTTATTATTTTCATTGCCGATCGCTCTTTTATTGATATTAAATTTATATCATTAATACCTTATTTCTTTTTCTTCATCATTTATTGTCTTATATCTTTAGTTGTTATTTTATCTAAATATTCATATTTAAATTTAGTTATGGTATATGTATCAGTTGCATGTTTAGGTCTATATCTTATTTTGCTTTATAACTATAGTAATATTAATAATAAAAGACAAGTTAATTTGCTTAAATATTTATTAGTTATTTTAGTATGTGCGGAATTATTTTTTAATTTCTTTTTATCAATTCGTGATTTTAAAGTAGCTTATCAAAATGAGTTTAACGGTTATACTACTATTATTCAAAAAGAAATAGATAAGTATAAACCTCATGATAATGAATTTTATCGTATGGAAAAGACATTTAATTATACTAATATGGATTCGATGCTTTTAAATTATAAAAGTGTATCAACTTTTTTATCAACTTTAAATGCCAAAATGATTAATTTTTTCAATAATATTGGTGGAACTACTCATGATATTAGTATAATTTATTGGGATAATAATACACCACTTATTGATTCGCTTTTTGGAATAAAATATTATTATTCTCGTTCTGGAGATAGATTTACTTATTACTTAGTTGATCAATTTACTTTTTCAAGATTTACGGGTTTAATATATGGTATGAAATTAGGTGATATATATATTTATGAAAATTCTAATGCTTTATCATTAGGATATATGGTTAATTCTAAAGTTAAGGATTTTACCAACATATTTATTAATAATGAGAAATATACTAGTTTTGAGTTTCAAAATTTAATGTTACAAACAATGGTTGATAGTAATGATAATTATTTCAAACCATATAATGTAGAACAAATTAATCAATATAATTATATAGTTGATATTAAAGATGCGGAATATCTTTATATAATAATTCCTTTTCAGGCAGGTAATATTCCTAAGCCCAATTTAGATATATATATAAATGAAAAATTAGTAAATACATATACACTTGTTAATTTTGGTGTTTTTACATTAAAAAATGAATATCCTAATCAAACAGTTAAGATGACTTTAAGACCTAATTATGCATCAATAAAACCTTTTTTACCAAGTGTTTATTATCTTGATGAAATAAAACTTAATGAAGCTATTAATCAATTAAAAGAAAATCAATTAATTATTGAAAAATATAATAAAAATTATATTAAAGGAAGAATTGTTGCAACTAAAGAAAAGAATGTTTTATTTACTTCTATTCCATATGAAAAAGGTTGGACTATAAAAGTTGATGGTCAAAAGGTAGATTATTATAAAGTATTTGATGCTTTTATTGGATTAGATTTATCAGAAGGAGAACATTTAATTGAATTTACTTTTTTACCACCAGGTTTAAAATTAGGTATAATTGTTTCTTTAGTAAGTCTTTTAATATTTGGTATCTATATTTGGAAAGAAAAACAAATACGAGAATTTATAACTAATTTATATTTTAAATATGAAGAAATAATTAATTATTTAATTGTTGGTTGTTTGACTACTTTAGTTAACTTTATTATTTATGTGATATGTACTAAATTAATAGGAATAGATTATTTAATTAGTTCAGCATTAGCATGGATAGGAGCAGTTACTTTTGCTTATATTGCAAATAAATGGTTTGTTTTCAAATGTAAAAGAGAAGATAAAAAAAGTCTTATTAAAGAAATCTATCAATTTATTAAATATCGTATTATATCTTTAAGTATTGATTTAGGATTAATGTTCATTATAGTTGATTTAATTAAGCTGAATGATTTACTAGCTAAAATAATTGTTCAAATAATTGTTATTATTGTAAATTACGTATTTAATAAATTATTTGTTTTTAAAACATCTAAGGAATCTTAGATGTTTTTATATAAAAACCAATTAAATTTTGTTATAATTATATTTAGGTGGTATTATGAAACAAGAAAATATCCGCAATTTTTCTATTATTGCCCACATTGATCATGGTAAAAGTACTTTGGCTGATTGTCTTTTACGTATAACTGGAGCAATTAGCGAAAGAGAAAAAGAACAACAAGTATTGGATGATATGGATATTGAAAAAGAACGCGGAATTACGATAAAATTAAATGCCGTTCAATTAAAATATAAATATAATAATGAAGATTATATTCTTCATCTAATCGATACACCAGGGCATGTCGATTTTGCCTATGAAGTTTCACGTAGTTTGGCTGCTTGTGAAGGGGCAATTTTGGTAGTAGATGCTGCTCAAGGAATAGAAGCCCAAACATTAGCTAATTTATATCTTGCGCTTGAAAATAATTTAACGATTATTCCTGTTATTAATAAAATTGATTTACCGAATGCCAATCCTGAAAAAGTTAAACAAGAATTAAAAGATTTATTAGGTTTTGAAGATGATGAATTTGTTTTTACTAGTGCGAAAATGGGAATCGGTATTGAAGAATTAATCCAAAAAATAATTGAAAAAATACCTAGCCCTAAAGGCAATGTTAATGATAAATTACAAGTTCTAATTTTTGATAGTTATTTTGATTCTTATCGTGGCGCTGTTGCCATAGTTAGAATTGTTAATGGTAAAGTAAAAATTGGCGATAAAATTAAAATGATGGCTACTAATAAAGAATATGAAGTCATTGAATTAGGTGTTCAAACGCCTGAACATTTTCAAAAAAAAGAATTAATAACAGGGGAAGTTGGATATTTGTGTGCTGGAATAAAAGACATTGAAAGTATTAAAGCAGGGGATACTATTACTTTGGCAGATAATCCATGTGATGAAAGATTACCAGGATATAAACCAATGAAACCAATGGTTTTTTGTGGTTTATATCCTATTGAATCATCTAAATATCCTGATTTAAGAGAAGCTTTAGAAAAACTAAAATTAAATGATGTAGCTTTAGAATTTGAACCTGAAACTTCAAAAGCTTTAGGTTTTGGTTTTCGAGTTGGTTTTTTAGGTTTATTACACATGGATGTTATTCAAGAACGAATTGAAAGGGAATTTAACTTAGATATAATCGCAACCTCGCCGTCAGTTATTTATGAAGTGGAATTAACTGATCATACTAAAATAATGATTGATAACCCCGTTAAAATGCCTGATCGGGGACGTATTCTTGATATTAAAGAACCATATGTTCGAACAAATATTTTTGTACCTGTTAATTACATTGGTCCTATTATGGAATTATGTCAAAATAAAAGAGGTATTTATATTAATATGGAATATATTGATAAGACAAGAGTCAATATTCATTATGAAATACCTTTATCAGAAATTATTTATGATTTTTTTGATAAATTAAAATCAACAACGAAAGGATATGCTTTTTTTGATTATGAACTTATTGGCTATAAAAGTAGTGATTTAGTAAAAATGGATATTTTAATTAACAAGGAACCAGTGGATGCTTTAAGTACGATTGTGCATAAAGATTTTGCTTATGGAAGAGGAAGAGCGATTGTTGAAAGTCTTCGTAAATTAATTCCAAGACAACAATTTGAAGTACCTATTCAAGCATGCATTGGTAGCAAAGTTATTGCTAGGGCTGATATTAAAGCTCTTCGCAAAAATGTTCTAGCAAAATGTTATGGCGGTGATGTTAGTCGTAAACGTAAATTATTAGAAAAACAAAAAGAAGGTAAAAAAAGAATGAAAATGGTTGGTAATGTTGAAATACCTCAAGAAGCTTTCTTATCTGTTTTAAGAGTTGATGAAGAATAAGAAAGATTAGGTGATAAGATGAATATAGAAGAATTGATGCAAAAAATAGAAAAAAAAATAAATACCGAAGAATGTTATAATTTAACAGTTGAAGAACTTGATTTAATTGATGATTCTAAAAAAGAAAAAGAATATTATCAAAAAATAAAAAGATGTATTAAATATGTTCTTAATCCTTTACACGGTGCGGTTAAACCAAAAAGAGGGGAAATAAATACAAATACATGCAAGACTGCTTATAATGATTTGATAAAGATATGTGAAAAACGTAATATGAAAACAGAAGATATATATAATGCTATTTTTAATGATTTAATAGAAAGATGTAAAAAGAAAGATATAAATCTTACCAATCAAGATATATATCATGTTCTTTTTGGAAAGGAAAAAACTAGGTGAAAACTGTTTATATTCATATTCCTTTTTGTCAAAATATTTGTTCTTATTGTGATTTTTGTAAAATTTACTATAATTCTAATTTGGTAAATTCCTATTTAGATGCTTTAAAAAAAGAAGTTGATAAATATTATCGTAATGAACAAATAGAAACACTATATATTGGTGGTGGAACACCTAGTAGTTTATCTATCGATGAATTGAAAAAATTATTTAAAATCATAAAAAAGGTTAATTTAACTAAAGATAATGAATTTACTTTTGAATGTAATATTGAAAGTATAGATAAAGAAAAATTAAAGTTTTTATATGAAAATGGTGTTAATCGATTAAGTATAGGAGTAGAAACATTTAATAATAAACATTTATTGTTTTTAGAAAGAAAACATACTAAAAAAGAAGTATATGAAAAAATAAAGTTAGCTAAAGAAATAGGTTTTGATAATATTAATATTGATTTAATTTATGGATTACCTAATCAAACTTTGAAAGAATTAAAAGAAGATTTAAATTATTTTTTAAAATTAAATATTCCTCATCTGTCCGCTTATTCTTTAATTATTGAACCACATACTAAGTTATATATTAAAAAAAATAAAAATATCGATGAAGAATTAGATTATAAAATGTATCAATTAATAAAAGAAACATTAGAAGAAAATAACTATATTCAATATGAAATAAGTAATTATTGTAAAAAAGGATATAAATCTAAACATAATCTTACTTATTGGAATAATTTAAAATATTATGGTTTTGGCCTAGGAGCAAGTGGTTATATTGATAATATACGTTATGATAATACAAGAAGTATTGATCGATATCTAGATGGTTATTATCGTTTAAATGAAGAAAAAATAACTGATCAAATAAAATTAGAAAATGAGTTAATTTTAGGGTTTAGGAAAATAAAAGGAATTAATAAAAAAGAATTTTATAATAAATATAAAAGAAATATTAATGATTTAAAAATAATTCAAAAATTAATTAAAGAAAGAAAATTAATTGATGATGGATTAAACATATATATTAATCCTAAATATATATATTTATCTAATGATATATTAATTAATTTTATAGGTGATAAATATGAATAAGTTAGATGTTTTTAAAAAAGAAATAAATTATATTAAAAATGAACGATTTAGAGAATCTTTAAAAAAATTAATTTTAGAATTACCTGATTATTTTTTTGAAATCCCGGCTTCTTCAACAGGAAAAAGACATCCTAAATTTGCTTTAGGTAAAGGTGGTTTACTTCGTCATACTAAAGCAGCTGTTATGGTTGCTAAAACATTGTTATATGATAATCAAACAATTGGAGAAGATTTTATTAATGATGAAAAAGATTTAATCCTTATTGCGCTTATTCTTCATGATGGCTTTAAATCAGGATTAATTAATAAAAATCATACTGTTTTTGAACATCCATTAATTATGACTAATTTTATTATGGATAAGAAAAATGAATTAGATTTTACTGATCAAGAATTAGAACTTTTGATTTCTATGATTGAATCCCATATGGGTGAATGGCAAACTAGTCCTTATAGTAAATTTGTTTTACCTAAGCCAGTTAGTAAATATCAAAAGTTTGTCCATATGTGTGATTTTTTGGTTAGTAGAAAATATATAGATATTGATGTAAATTATGAAGAAAAATTTTAAATAATTAAATAATCGATTGACACAAACCAATGTTCGTAATATAATTGTTATGGAGGTAAAATAAATGAGTAAATGGGACAAAATGTATATTGATTTGTGTAAAGAAATATTAGAAAAAGGTATAGAAACAGAAAACCGTACGGGAATAAATACCCTTAAAATACCTTATAAATCATTTGAATTTGATTTAGAAGAGGAATTTCCTATTTTGACTACTAAATTTGTAGCTTTTAAATCAGCTGTTTTAGAAATGTTATGGATTTATCAAGTTCAAAGTAATGATGTTAGATGGTTGCAAGAACGTGGTGTTAAGATTTGGAATGAGTGGCAAATCGATGAAAATGGTTATTATATGGGAAAATATTTTGGCAAAGAGTATGCTTATACAATAGGAACTGCATACGGTTATATTGTTAATAAGTATCGATTAACTCAAAAATTAATCGATACTTTGAAAAATAATCCAACTGATCGTCGTATGATTATGAGTTTATGGCAAAATGAATATTTAGATACAGCAACCTTACCATCATGTGTTTGGAATAGTATGTGGGATGTTACTGATGGCAAATTGAATGCGGTTGTAACCCAAAGATCATGCGATGTTGCTTTAGGGCTTCCTTTTAATGTAACTCAATATGCCGTATTATTACATATGCTTGCTCAAGTAACTGGTTTAAAACCTGGTAAACTATATTGGAGTGTCAAAGATGTTCAGATTTATGTAAATCAAATAGATGGTATTAAAGAGCAAATTAGAAGATATGAAGAATTAGGCGATTTCCCTGCACCAACTTTATGGCTTAATCTAGAGATTAAAGATTTCTTTGCTTTTGACAATTCTAAAGAATTAAAAGATATCAAATTAATTGATTACCAACATCATGGTAAAATAGAAATGCCGGTGGCTGTATGAAAATAATAATGATTGCTGCTATTGGTGCGAATTTAGAACTTGGTAAAAATAATAAACTTATATGGCACTTACCAGAAGATTTAAAATTTTTTAAAGAAAAAACGACGGACCATATAATTGTTATGGGGAAAAAAACTTTTGAATCATTACCAAAATTATTACCAAATCGTAGGCATGTTGTTTTATGTAAGGAAGATGAAAAAGATAACCTTCCTAATGAAGTTATGATTTTTCACAATGTAAAAGATATTATAGATTATTTTAATGATACTGGCGAAGATATCTATATCATTGGTGGAGGTCAAACATATAAAGCTTTTTTAAAATATGCGGATATTATGTATTTAACTGAAATAGATAGAATAGATAAGGAAGCTGATACCTTTTTTCCGAAATTTAATGTTGAAGAATGGGATAGAGAAGTGATTGCTGATTTTTCAAATAATGAAATCCCTTATAAACATGTAAAATATACGAGAAAGGAATGTAAGATATGAGAGGTAAATTAATTGTTATTGAAGGTACTGATTGTTCGGGGAAAGAAACCCAATCAAAATTATTAATTGAAGCATTACGTCAAGAAAATATAAAAGTCGAAAGATTTAGTTTTCCACGTTATGATACACCAACAGGAAAAATCATTGGTGGACCATATTTAGGAAAACCACATATTTGTGAAGGATGGTTTCCTGAAGGGGCGCCTAATGTTGATTATAAAGTAGCTTCTTTATATTATGCGGCTGATCGTCGTTATAATATTGGTGAAATAGAACAACTTTTAGAAAATGGTGTACATGTCATTTTAGATAGATATGTTTATTCTAATATGGCCCATCAAGCTGGTAAAGTTAATTCTAGAACAAGACGTTATGAAATATATCGTTGGCTAGAAAACTTAGAATTTGGTTTCTTAGAATTACCACGTAGTGATATAAATATCTTTTTACATATGCCGTCTGAAGGTGCAGTTATGCTAAGTGAAAAAAGAAAAGAAAAACAAGACGAACATGAAAAAGATATTGAACATTTAAAAAAAGCAGAACGTTCATATGTAGAGATTGCTAAATATTATGAATTTAAAACCATTGAATGTGTTCGTGATGGTCAAATAAGAAGTATTGAAGATATACATGAAGAAATAAAAAATTATGTTTTTAATGAATTTAAGAAAAGATAAGTAGATAGATTTAGACTATTGATAAATATGTCAATAGTTTTTTAATGTGAAAGGAATTTTGTATATGAGAAAGTGGTTACTTTAATTGAATTATTAGCAGTAATTGTTATTTTATCGATTATTGCTCTTATTGCAACAGCATTAATATTAAATGTTATGAATATGTATATGATGTTTAATGGTTATACAGCTACTAGAGGTTATGTTAAAACAACTGTGGATACTAATAAATTTAATAGTAGTGCAAGTAAGCCAGCTACTTTAAACTTTACCGTAAAAAAAATCATATTCAATATTGAATATGATTTTTTCATATAATACATTGAGGTGTTATATGAATCATTTTATTGCTCATCGTGGTAATGATGATCATCCATATAAAGAAAATACCCAAGAAGCTATTTTAGAATGTTTAAAAAAAGATTATATATTAGGAGTTGAATTTGATGTTAGAATGACTAAAGATAAAAAAATAGTAATTGCTCATAATATGACAATAAGTAAAGTTAGTGATGGTTATGGTTTAATAAAAAATATGACTTTAAAAGAATTACAAAAATATAATTTTGGTACTAAACAATATCCATCAAAGATTGTTACTTTAGATAGTGTATTAGAAAAAATTAATGGTAATAAAAAAATAGTAATAGAAATAAAAGCAGAAATGGATAGACTTAAAATGATGATTGATAGAATTACAAAAATTATTAATAAATATAATCATTTAAATTTATATCTTTGTAGTTTTAATCGTCAAGTAATGGAATATTTATATCAAAAAAAAATTCCTGCTAAATTAGGAATAATTTTAGTATATCCATTTAATTTAACTAAAATAGAATCTTATTGTGATTTTTATGTTATTAATTATTTATATTTCAAGAAATTAGAACAAACAAAAGAAATAATGGTATGGACAGTAAATAGTAAAGATATTTATAACAATATAAAATATAAAATAAATGAAAATGTTAGTATTATTACTGACAAAGCATATCTTTTAAAATAATTATCTTTTATGACTATTATGATAACCGCCAATAATAGCTTGCGTATTTTCGGAAACGATCATTGAATCTTTATCAATGCGTTTAATAATATTAATAACATAATGGCGTTTTTTTCTTGGAACAACAATCATTAATATATTACGTGATTTATCTTTTCCTTCACCACTTAAAACGGTAACGGCAAATCCTTTTTCTCTTAAAGTATTTGTAATTTTATCGCCAAGTTCTTTATCGACAATACTTATTAACGTATTATTTCCCATCGCCATTTTTTCTTCAATATAACTTCCAACATAGGAACCAACAAATGAACCAAAAGCAAATACAAAAATTTTTAAAGGATCTTTTTGGACATCAATAAGAACGGCACCAGCTGAATAAAGCCAAACCAAAGCCACTAAAAATTGTAAAAGGGCACCTAATCCTTTCTTTCCATTAGCAACCAAAATTAATCTTAAGGTTCCTAAGGCGTTTTCAATAACTTTAGAAATAAAAATTGCAAAATAAATTAAAATATTCATATCTTAATTCCTTTCTATTTATAAAAAAGATAGAAATTGTGTAATTTCAATTTAATCTTTTAAAAGGATTCACTTATAGAAATAAAGGTTTTAAAGCGGATTTAACTTACACAACTCTATCGTTATAATTATATCATAAAAAGTTAAATAAGTATAGTATTTATACATGATTAATTTCATGTATTTTTTACTTTTTAGCACTCATAACTTGACAATGCTAGAATATAATAGTATAATGAATTCAGCATTCATCATTCAAGAGTGCTAGATGAATGCTAGAGGTGATAATATGATTAGTCAAAGGCAAGAAAAATTATTGAAATTAATTGTTGAGGAATATATTAAAACAGCTAGACCAGTTAGCTCTAAAGCCATTTGTAAAGCTTTAGATTGTTCAAGTGCAACCGTCCGTAGTGAAATGGGTATTTTAGAAGATTTAGGTTTAATTGAAAAAACACATATTTCATCTGGTCGAATTCCTAGTGAAAAAGGTTATCGTTATTATGTTGCTAATATTATGAAACCTAAAGAATTATCTGGCGATGATATGTTAAAATTACAAACTATTTTTCATAATAACGCTCTTGCCTTAAATGATGTTATTAAAAAAAGTATGGAAATTATTTCAGAAATAACTAACTACACCGCCATTGTTTTAGGAACATCTTCTAAAGATAATCGTTTAAGTAAAGTTGAAGCTGTTCCTTTAGATGAAAATAAGATAATTGCTTTAGTTATCACTGATAAAGGACATGTTGAACATAAAAATATTTATCTTGAAGAAAAAGTTTCATTATTAGAAATTAAACAAACTGTTGACTTAATTAACAAATTAGTAGTGGGAACACCAATTGATGAAGTTAGTCATAAACTTGAATTTGAAATTAAGCCAATAATTGCTAAATATGTTAAACAACATGAAGTATTATATAATGCTTTCTATAATGCTTTTAATGATTTTGCGAATGAAGCTAATATTAAAATGAGTGGAACAAGTCAATTTTTAAAACAACCAGAGTTTAATAGTCTTGAAAAAATTCGTGAAATTATTGATAAATTTGAAGATCGTGAAATGATTAATAGTATAAGAGAGGAAAAAAATGGTATAAATATATATATTGGTAGTGAAAGTGCTTTTGATGAAGATGTTGCAATTATTAAGACAAAATATGAAGTTAATGGCGAAGAAGGAACAATCGCAATCATTGGTCCTAAAAGAATGGAATATGATCGCGTTATACCTTTATTAGAATACATTAAGCAAAATATAGAGAGGTGATTAGATGAACGAGGAACAAAAATGTACATGTGAAGAACAATGTACATGCAATGAACCATGCATATGTGATGAAGAACAAAAAGAAGAAAAAAAAGAAAAAACAAAAAAGAGTAAAAAAGATAAAATACAAGAAGAATTGACAAAGTTACAAGATAAAATAAAAGAATTAGAAGAAAAAAATTTACGTCTTCAAGCCGAATTAATTAATTATCGCAAACGAAAAGATGAAGAAGTTGCGCGTACTTTAAAATATTGTAATGAAGAATTAATTTTAGAAATTCTACCAATGTTAGATAATTTTGAACGAGCAATCAATATGGATGATGACAATTTAGATGATGAAGTTTCTAAATTTCTTGCTGGTTTTAAAATGATTTATGCGAATATGTTAAATGTTTTAGAAAAATTTGAAGTAAACCCTATTGATGGTAAAAATAAACCGTTTGATCCTACTTACCATAATGCGGTTTTAACCGATAAGGTAGAGGGAATGGAACCAGGTATAGTTATTGAAGTATTACAAAAAGGTTATATCTTAAAAGATAAAGTTATTAGACCTGCAATGGTCAGAGTAAGTGAATAAAGGGAGGATGATAAGTTATGAGTAAAATTATTGGTATTGATTTAGGTACAACAAATAGTTGTGTTTGTATTTATGAAGGTGGCGAAGCTAAAGTTATTCCTAATTCCGAAGGAAATAGAACAACACCTTCAGTTGTTGCATTTAAAAATGGTGAAATAATTGTAGGGGATGTAGCTAAAAGACAAATGATTACTAACCCTAATACTATTTCATCAATTAAAAGATTAATGGGAACTGATGAAAAAGTTGAAGCAGAAGGAAAGAAATATACATCAGAAGAAATTAGTGCCATGATTTTAGGTGAATTAAAGAAAACAGCGGAAGCTTATTTTGGTGAACCAGTTAAAAAAGCTGTTATTACTGTACCAGCTTACTTTAATGATGCTCAAAGACAAGCAACTAAAAATGCTGGTAGAATTGCTGGTTTAGAGGTTGAAAGAATTATCAATGAACCAACCGCAGCTGCTTTAGCTTATGGTTTAGATAAGCAAGATAAATCTGAAAAAATATTAGTTTATGATTTGGGTGGCGGAACATTTGATGTTTCTATCCTTGAATTAGGTGATGGTGTATTTGAAGTTAAAGCTACTAGTGGTAATAATAAATTAGGTGGCGATGATTTTGACCAACGTATTATTGATCATTTAGTTGCTGAATTTAAACGTGAAAATGGTATTGATTTAACTAAAGATAAAATGGCTTTACAACGTTTAAAAGATGCTTCTGAAAAAGCTAAAAAAGAATTAAGTAGTGTAACAACTACTCAAATTTCTTTACCATTTATCTCACAAGGTTCTGATGGACCACTTCATTTAGAAATGACTTTAACAAGAGCAAAATTTGAAGAATTAGTAGATGATTTATTACAAAGTACTTTAGAACCTGTTCGTCAAGCTTTAAAGGATGCGAATTTGAAAGCATCTGATATTGATAAAGTTATTTTAGTAGGTGGTTCAACAAGAATTCCAAAAGTACAAGAACTTGTTAAGAAAGAATTAGGTAAAGAACCTAATAAATCAGTTAACCCAGATGAAGTAGTTGCGATGGGTGCAGCTATTCAAGGTGGGGTTTTAGCAGGTGAAGTTGATGATATTGTTTTACTTGATGTTACTCCACTTTCACTTGGAATTGAAACTTTGGGTGGCGTTATGACGGTTTTAATTCCAAGAAATACAACTATTCCAACAAGTAAGAGTCAAATTTTCTCAACGGCTACTGATAATCAACCAGCTGTTGATATTCACGTTTTACAAGGTGAAAGATCAATGGCTGCTGATAATAAAACCTTAGGTCATTTCCAATTAACTAACATTCCACCTGCACCTCGTGGTATACCACAAATCGAAGTTACTTTTGATATTGATGCCAATGGAATTGTTAATGTTAAAGCCAAAGACCTTGGTACTAATAAGGAACAATCAATTACTATTACGGCTTCTACTAATTTAAGTGAAGAAGAAATCGAAAGAATGGTTAAAGAATCTGAAGCAAATAGAGAAGCTGATCAAAAACGTAAAGAAGAAGCTGATTTAAGAAATGAATGCGATCAATTGATTTTCGCAACCGAAAAAGCTATTAAAGATATTGGTGATAAAGTCGATAGTAAAGATAAAGAACAAGCTGAAAAGGAAATTAAAGAATTAAAAGATGCATTAAGTAAGAGTGATATTGAATATATTAAAACTAAAAAGGAAAAATTAAATGAAACAGCTATGAAACTTGCAACCAAAGTTTATGAAGAAGCCGCTAAAAAAGCTCAAGAACAACAAAATAATAATGATAATAATGAATCTGACGATAAAAAAGATAATGTAGTTGATGCTGAATATGAAGAAAAATAATAATATAGAAGTTCTAGTTTAACTAGAACTTCTATATTATGCTTTAAAGGAGGAAACATGGTAAAAGAAGAAAAATTAAGAAGTGAAATTGATAGTAAGTATAAATGGGACTTAGAATCACTGTACAAATCCGATAATGATTGGGAAAAAGAATATGAGGAAGTAGATAAAAAAATTGATAAACTTGCAAAATACAAAAATAAAGTATTAGAAAGTGCTAATAATTTATTACAAGTTACGAAGTTATATTTAGATTTAGATCGTAAAGTTAATAAATTGTATGCCTATGCCCATATGCATAATGATGAAGAAACTTTTAATCCGCACTATCAAGCATTAAAAGGTAAAATTGAAAATTTAGTAACTAAGTTTTTTCAAGCCATTGCTTTTTATCAACCAGAGTTATTAAAGGAAAGTTTTGACCAAATTTTAGAATATATAGAAGAATTACCAGAATTAAAAGAATATGAATTCTATTTTGAAAAAATTTATCGTTTTAAAAAACATGTTTTAAGTGAAAAAGAAGAAGAAATTATTTCTAGTATGTATAAAATAATGGATAATCCTAATAAAACGGCTAATTTATTACGCAATTCTGATTTAAAACTTGGAACAATCATTGATGAAGATGGTAATTCTATTGAATTATCCGATAGTAATTTCTCTCTATATATACAATCACCTAATCGCGAAGTTCGTAAACAAGCTTTTTATACGATGTATAATGGTTATGCAAGTGTTAAAAATACTCTTGCTTCTACTTTAGCTGGTAAAGTTGAGAGTAATATTGTAATAGCTAAATTAAGAGGTTATAAAGATGCAAGAAGTATGGCTTTATATCAAGATAATATTGATTTAAAGATATATGATAATTTGCTTGAAACTGTTAATAAAAACCTTAATGTTTTACATAAATATTATCGTTTAAAGAAAGATATTTTGGGACTTTCAGACTTTAGTTTATATGATATTAATGTTAATTTAATTAAAGATAGTGAAAAAGAATATTCTTTTGAAGAAGCAAAAGAAATAGTTATCAATGCCCTTAGTATTTTAGGTGAAGATTACATTACTAGTTTAAAGAAGGCTTTTGCTGAAAGATGGATTGATGTATATCCTAATAAAGGTAAAAAAAGCGGTGCTTATTCTTTGTTATGTTATGATAGTCCTTTTGTTTTTTTAAATTATCAAGGAAGATTAGATGATATTCGTACTTTAGCCCATGAATTAGGACATTCAATGCATAGTTATTATTCAAAGAAAAATAATCCATATCATTATTTTGATTATAGTATTTTTGTTGCCGAAGTTGTGTCTGCTGTTAATGAATTATTGTTATGTTATTATTTGTTAAATAATTCTAATGATAAAAACATTAAGTTAACTATTTTAAATAAAATGTTAGATTTAGTTAATAGTAAAATTTATAGGCAAACATTGTTTGCGGAATTTGAAAAAATTATTTATGAAAAAGCTACTAATGGCGAAATTTTAACACATGAATTATTATCTAATATTTATTATGATTTAAATGTTAAGTATTTTGGTAGTGACGTAATTGTTAATAATGAAATAAGATATGAATGGGAAAGAATTCCACATTTTTATATGAATTTTTATGTTTATCAATATGCAACAGGATTATCGGCAGCATGTGCCATTGTTAATAAAATTTTTAATAATGAAAAAGGTGCGATTGATAATTATTTAGAATTTTTAAAGTCAAGTGGTCGTGATTACCCTATATCCCTACTCAAAATAGCGGGTGTTGACATGACTAAACCTAAGGTTATTGAAAGTGCTATCAAGATGTTTGATGAAACAATTGATAAATTTATTAAACTTTACAACAGTTAGGAAGTAGGTGTTGAAGATGAATAAACGTGATTATTATGAAGTATTAGGGGTAAGTAGAAATGCTACTCAAGATGAAATAAAGAGTGCTTTTCGTAAACTAGCTAAGAAATATCACCCAGATGTTTCTACTGAACCTGATGCTACTGAAAAGTTTAAAGAAGCCCAAGAAGCCTATGCCGTTTTAAGCGATCCAGAAAAAAGAAGACAATATGATCAGTTTGGTCATGCTGCTTTCTCTAACATGGGAGCAGGTGGTGGTGGCTTTGATTTTTCTGGATTCGATTTTTCCGATATATTTGATGACATTTTTGGTGGTGGCTTTGCTGACTTTTTTGGAAGAAGAACGACCTCTTCCAATCGTCCTAAAAAGGGTAGAGATACTTTAATTAGAATGGATTTAACTTTTGATGAGGCCGTTTTTGGAACAACTAAAACGATTAATCTTGATATAATGGAAAATTGTAGTGATTGCAAAGGCCGTGGTGGTCATGGTGAAAAATCATGTTCTTATTGTCATGGAAGTGGTTATGTAACTAGTGAGCAACGTACTCTTTTTGGTTCTTTCACGACTAGAACAACTTGTCCTAAATGTGAAGGTAATGGAATAGATTATGAACGTACTTGTTCTACTTGTAAGGGAACAGGGAAAATTAAAAAGAATAAAAATATTGAAGTTAAAATACCAGCTGGCGTTGATACAGGTAATCAATTAAGATTAGCTGGTAAAGGAGAAGCTGGTATTAATGGTGGTCCCAATGGTGATGTTTATTTAGAATTTACAGTTAAAAAACATCCACTATTTGAAAGAGATGGTAATGATATTTATTTAGAATTACCTATTACTATTACGGAAGCTGTATTAGGATGTAAAAAAGAAATACCATCTCTTTATGGAAATGTTACTTTAACTATTCCTAGTGGTAGTTCAACCAATAATAAACATCGTTTAAAGGGTAAAGGTGTTTCTGATATTCAAACTGGTCGTAAAGGCGATATGTATGTTGTTATTAATGTAGTTATTCCTGATAAACTTACTTCTGAACAAAAGAAATTGTTTGAACAACTAGCCAAAACCAATTTAGAAACAGGTAATAATTTTAAGAAAATAAGAGAATATTTGTAAAAAATGTAATAATATGATTGATTTTTAAAGCACTTTTTAATAATATATTTATATAGAGTGATTTTAATTAATTGAGTAATAATTAATTCGCAGTAGTTTTTAATAATGTTTTATAGAAAGTTAATGGTTGATTGAAATTAACAAACTTATTAAAAACGAATTACAAATTATGAACTCAGTTCGGGAGAACCGTTAAAGCTATAAGAGTATAGAGAAAACTATAAACTAAGGTGGTACCGCGATAATTCGTCCTTAAACTGATGAATTATCTTTTTTTTAGTAAAAGAAAGGATGAAAAAAATGAATTGTTTTGAACCACTTAAAGAAAGAGGATATATATATCAATTAACTCATGAGGAAGAAATTAAAAACCTCCTTAATGGGGAACCCATTACATTTTATTTAGGGATAGATCCAACTGCCGATAGTTTGCACATCGGACATTTTTTTGCTTTAACGATGGCTAGATGGTTACAAGAATTTGGCCATAAAGCTATTATTTTAATAGGTGGCGCAACCGCTTTAATTGGTGATCCTACTGGGAAATCAGATATGCGAAGTATGCTAACTAAGGAACAAGTAGAACACAATAAAAAAGAGGTTAAAGATTTAGTTAAAAAATTTGTTAGAGAAGATACTTTAATTGTTGATAATGCAGATTGGTTTAAAGGTAGAGATTACGTGGATTTTATGCGTGAAATTGGTGTCCATTTCAATGTTAATAAAATGCTAGCAGCTGATTGCTATAAAAAAAGATTAGAAAATGGTGGCTTAACCTTTTTAGAAATGGGATATATGTTAATGCAAGCATTTGACTTTGTGTTCTTGAAAGATAAATATAATTGTGTTTTACAAATTGGTGGTTCTGATCAATGGGCAAATATTGTTGCTGGTGTTGAGTTAGCTAGAAAACTTAATAATAAAGATGGTAAAGAAGGAGAAGTTTTATATGGTTTAACTTGTCCTCTATTAGTTAAAGCTGATGGTGAAAAAATGGGGAAAACATTTTCAGGAACTTTATGGGTATCAAGAAATAAAACTGATAGTTATGATTTCTATCAAGCATTTATTAATGTTTTTGATGAAGATGTGGAAAGATTACTTTCTTTCTTTACTAGAATAGAAATAGATGAAATTAAAAGAATGTGTAAAGAAGATATAAGAGAAGCCAAAAAACTCATGGCTTTTGAAGTAACAAAATTAGTGCATGGTGAAGCCGAAGCAATAAAAGTAAAAGAAGCTAGTGAAGCATTATTTAGTGGGTTTGAAACCGATAATATGCCAACAGTATTAATTGAACCATTTGAAGAGATGTTGGTTACAGAATTATTGGTTAAAGCTCAAATTGTTCCCTCTAAAAGTGAAGCAAAACGATTAATTGAAGGCAATGGTCTTTCAATCAATAAAGAAAAAGTAACAAATGTTGCTAAAATTATTTCTAAATATAATTTTAATGATAATGGTGAAATCTTAATTCAAAAAGGAAAGAAAACATTTGTAAAAGTAAAAATTAATTCATTTTAAAATTCTTTTTCATAATCTACTTGAAAAATACCATACAATATATTATAATCATAGTATATGAAAGGATAGGATGGCATTATGGATAATATATTATCGGAAGTTGAATTAAGAATGATGACAGCTATTGAAGATTTAGAAAAAAGATTTGTTAATATTCGTGCTGGAAGAGCTAATCCAGCTATCTTAGATGGGGTTATGGTTTCATATTATGGTGTTGATACGCCTTTAAGGCAATTGGCTAATATTTCTGTTCCTGAAGCGAGACAATTATGGATTAAACCATATGATCGTTCTTGTCTTGCTAATATTGAAAAAGCTATTTATGAATCTAATCTTGGATTAACCCCTAATAATAATGGTGAAGCTATTATTTTAAATATTCCTTCTTTAACTGAAGAAACTAGACGTGAATATGTTAAACAAGTAAGAGCTATGGCTGAAGAATGTCGGATTGCTCTTCGCAATATTAGACAAGATGCAAATAACAGTATCAAAAAATTAGAACTTCCTGAAGATGATATTAAGAGTGGAATGGAAGAAGTTCAAGAATTTATTGATAAATATAATAAAATAGTTGATGAGAAGTTAAAAGTTAAAGAAACCGAATTAATGAGTGTGTAGTAAGGTACACACTCTTTTTTATCATTAGTATCAAAAATATAGAACAAGGGTGATGAAATGAAAATATTAATGATTGTAGTATCTTTAATATTAATAATAATCCCTAAACAATTAGATGCTGATAATTCTAAAACCTTAAAAGATTTAATAGATGAATTAAATGCTTTAGAAAGAAAATTAAGAGAAATTAAAACTGATAAAAGTTTAACTGAAACTAAAATAAGAAATATTGAAAATAATATTATAAAAATAGGTTTGGATATTAATGATATTGAAAAAAATATTTTTTCCATTCAAGATTCAATTACTAATTTAAATAATAAAATAAAAGATAAAGAAATGGAAATAAAAACCCTACTTAATTTTTTACAATTAGGTAATAGTGAAAACTTTTATTATGAATATCTTTTAGGATCAACTACTTTAACAGAATTTATTCTTCGTTATGGTGTTATTGAACAATTAACTGGATACAATAAAGAATTGATTGAATTAATGAATGATATGATTTTAAAAAGAAATGAAAAAATTAATGATTTAAAAACAGAAAAGACAAAATTAAAAGAAAGAAAAGAAGCATTATTAGTTGAGCAAATGCAACTTGGTGAAAGAATGAATTTTTTAGATGAAGATGCTCGTAGCTTAGAAGAAGAAATAAAGGAAGCAAGAAAAACAATTGAAAATTATCGAAAATTAGGATGTCGTACTAATGATCTTTTAGAAATATGTTCAAAAATACCTGCTACTAATATTTTTTTTAGACCACTTGAACAAGGATATATTACTAGTACTTATGGTATAAGAGATAATCCTTTAACAACAATAAAAAATGATTATATTTGGCATTATGCTATTGATATTGGTGGTAATAAAATAGGAACTCCAGTATATGCTGCCAGTTCAGGAAGAGTTGTTTTAGTTCATCGGGTTGAAAATCCTTTACTTCCTAATAGTTCTTGTGGTGGTAATTATGTGATTATTCAACATAATTTAAAAGGTGTTTATTATGCTACAAGATATATGCATTTAAGTGAAATTTTAGTTACCGAAAATGAACTTGTTGATAGTAATACCATTATTGGTTTAGTTGGTGGTAATGAAATTTATGACCGTTGTTCTACTGGTCCCCATTTAGATTTTGCTATAGCGCGAGGAATATATGCTAAAGATTTTTTCTATTTTCGAGAACCATATACAATTAACCCTACTAGTTTAATTAGTTTTCCATCATTAGGTATTTGGTTTTACAGTCGTTTTTAACTATTTACATTAAAAATAGTTGATGTTATAATGATAGAGAGGTGTTATCATGTTTGGTAAGAAAAATAGTGAAGATAAAAAAATTGATTATAAAAAATTAAATGATGTAATTGGCTTAACTAAAAAAATACTTAAGATAACATATATTCTTGTTGTTATTATTGGTATTTATGCAATAACTTTAATCTTTAAAGAATGGAACATTATGAAATTTTTAAAAACCTTTCTAACTATTGTTTCACCATTTTTTATTGGTGTGGCCATTGCTTGGTTATTTGATCCTTTTGTTAGATTGTTAAAAAATAAAGGGATAAAAAGAACACTTGGGGCCATTTTAACTTATGTTTTATTTATTGGTGGTTTTCTTATTATTTTATCTTTAATTATTCCTTTATTAGGTAATCAAATAAATGATTTTGCTAATAGTATTCCAACTATTTTTGAAACAATTAAAGGTTGGATTGATGGTATTTTTGATAATTTTGCAAACATTAAAAATTTTGATGTTGAAGCAGTTAAAGCGGAATTATTTATGAAAATTGAAGATTTTGGTCTTAATTTAACAGAATCTTTACCTGAATTATTAGTTAATTTTATTAGATCACTTTTCTCTGGTTTTGGTATTTTCCTTGTTGGTATCGTTATAGGATTTTATTTAATTATAAGTTTTGATAATGTTAATGAATCTATTATTACCTTTTTACCAAGTCGAACTAGAGATACCGCTAGAGATTTAATGAATGAAATTAATATTGTTCTTCGTCGTTTTGTTCAAGGTACATTATTATCAGCTGCGGTTGTTTTTATTGCAACCACCATTGGTCTTACTTTATCAGGTATGAAAGCGCCACTTCTTTTTGGACTTTTCTGTGGTATTACTAATATCATTCCTTTTATAGGACCTTATTTAGGTGGAATTCCAGCCGTAGTTGTAGCTTTTTCCCAAAATCTAACTACAGGAATAATTGTTTTAATTGTTATCGTTATTATTCAATTCTTAGAAGGAAACTTCTTCCAACCACTTATTTTAAGCAAAACAATGAAACTACATCCCGTAACTATTATCTTGAGCTTATTGGTGTTTGGTTATTTTTGGGGAATAGTTGGTATGGTTTTAGCTACACCAATTGTGGGTGCGATTAAATCAATTTTAATGTTTTTTGACGAAAGATATGATATTTTAAATTTTGATAATTGAAATTAATAAAAAGTTAAAATAGTAATCACACGGTTTTTTAAAAACTCGTGATTTTTATATTTGAAGGGAAGGTTTTTGATGGAAATATATAATCATAATCCAATTATTTATATAGTTTGTGGAAAAGCTCGTCATGGTAAAGATACAGTTGCCGGAATGATTAGGGAAATATGTGAAGAAAAAGGATTGAAAACTATTAATTTACAATATAGTTCATATATTAAGGAATATGCCAAAAAAATTTCTAATTGGGATGGTAGTGAAGAAACAAAACCACGTGAATTATTACAAAAATTAGGGACTGAAGTTATTAGACAAAATATCGATTATTTATTTTTTGTTAAAAATATTTGTAATGATATAAGGGTATATTCTTATTTTTTCGATATTATAACGATTAGTGATTCACGTTTTAAAGTAGAAGTTGATATTCCAAGAGAGAATTTTGATAGAGTGGTTGCTATTCATATTGAGCGACCTAATTTTGATAATGGGTTAACAGAAGAACAAAAAAATCATCCAAGCGAAAAAGATTTAGATGATTATGATAAATATGATTATAGAATTATTAACGATGGGACTCTTGAAGAATTAAAAGAAAAGGTAAGAGAAATAGTAGAAAAGGAAATGATGAAATATGAAAAGACTAACAAGTAATGAATTACGTCAAATGTGGTTTGCTTTTTGGACAAGCAAGGATCATTTAAAAATTGATAGTGTATCATTAATACCGGTTAATGATCCTACTTTATTATGGATTAATGCTGGTGTAACCCCATTAAAAAACTATTTTGATGGAACTGTTCTTCCACCTAAACGTCGTCTAGTTAGTATTCAAAAATGTATTAGAACTAACGATATTGATAATGTTGGTAAAACAGCTCGTCATCATACTTTCTTTGAAATGTTAGGTAATTTTTCAGTTGGCGATTATTTTAAGAAAGAAGCTATTCCATGGGCATGGGAATTTTTAACAAGTCCAGAATGGATAGCTTTTGATAAAGATAAACTTTATATAACTGTTTATAAAGATGATGAAGAAGCTTATAATCTTTGGGTTAAGGTAGGGGTTGATCCATCACACATTATTAAATTAGAAAGTAATTATTGGGAAATTGGACCTGGACCAAGTGGACCTGATAGTGAAATTTTCTATGATCGTGGTGAAAAATATGATCCTCAAAAGTTAGGTATTAAATTATTAACAGATGAAATTGATAATGATCGTTATGTCGAAATATGGAATAACGTTTTTAGTCAATATAATGCTAAAGAGGGATTAGATCGTAAAGATTATCCAGAATTACCAAGTAAAAATATTGATACTGGGATGGGTTTAGAAAGAATGCTTTCTATCCTTCAAGAAGTTGATACTAATTTTGATACCGATTTATTTATACCAATTATCAATAAATTAGAAGAAATTAGTGGTGTTAAATATAATGGGGAAATGCCTTTTAAAGTTATTGCTGATCATATTCGTGCCATTACTTTTGCTTTAGCGGATGGTGCTAATTTTGGAAATAATGGAAGTGATTATGTTTTAAGAAGATTACTTAGAAGAGCAGTTCGTTATGGAAAAATGTTAAATATTAATGAACCATTTATGTATTTATTAGTGGCAGTTGTTGTTGATATTATGAAAGAAGCATATCCTTATTTAGTTGATAAAAAAGATTTAGTTATGTGTAAAACTAAAAAAGAAGAAGAATTGTTTGGTAAAACATTAGAAGCAGGGGAAAAGAGATTATTAAGTTTATTTGAAAATAATCCAGATAAAAAGATTAGTGGTGAAGATGCTTTTAAATTATATGATACTTATGGATTTCCATTTGAATTAACTTTAGAGTATGCCCAAGAAAGAGGTTTTGAAGTATCTAAAGAAGAATTTGATATGAGTATGAAAAAACAAAAAGAACTTGCCCGTGCCAATCGTAGTAATCTTTCAAGTATGAATGTTCAAAATGAAGAATTAATTAATTTTAAAGAAGAAAGTATTTTTGTTGGTTATGAAAAACTAGAAACCGAAACAACTATTATTAAATTATTTGATGGTGAACATTTTGTTGATAGTTTAGAAAATGAAGGTTATGTTGTTTTAAAAGAAACACCATTTTATGCCGAATCAGGTGGACAATTATCTGATAATGGTTTAATTATTGATGGTGATACAACTTTAGAAGTAATTGATTTATTTAAAGGACCTAACGGTCAACATTTCCATTATGTTAAATTTAATGGTGTTATTAAAGTTGGAGATCATGTTACAGCCAAAGTTAATGCTGATATTCGTAATAAAATTATGAAAAATCATAGTGCTGCTCATTTACTACAAAAAGCTTTAAGAGAAGTTTTAGGTAGTGATGTTTATCAAGCTGGTTCAAGAATTGATGAACATACTTTAAGATTTGATTTTACTTGTGAAAAGAAAATTTCTAAAGAAGATGTTATTAAGGTTGAAGAAATTGTCAATAATAAAATTAAAACTGATATTTCAACTAAAATTGAAATAATGTCTTTAGATGAAGCAAAAGAAAAAGATGCGATTGCTCTTTTTGATGAAAAATATGGTGATATGGTTCGCGTTGTTATGATTGCCGATTCAATAGAATTATGTAGTGGAACCCATGTTGCAAATGTTTTAGATATTGGTAGGTTTGCTATTAAAAGCATTGAATCAAAAGGAAGTAATGTCTATCGTATTGAAGCTGCAACTAGCGATAACATTGAAAAAGAATTATTTGAAGCTATAAAACCATATAATGATGAAATGATTAAATTATTATTAAAAGCAAGAAAAATTGTTGAAGATGCTAAAAATGAAGGTATTAATTTAACATTTAATGTTGATATTAATCATGATGCTCCTCATAGTTATAAAGATATTGTTTTCAATTTAGAAGAAATGGAAATGATTAAACAAAAAGTTCAATTATTAGAAAAAGATTATGTTAATTTAAAACGTGAAAAAGCTTTAGCTAATCTTGAAGTTTTTGAAGAACAAAAAGAAACATATGGTGATGTTGAAGCTATTATTATGAAAATAGAAAATTATGAAATGGATATTTTAAAACAAATAATTGATACTTTATCTAATAAATATCCTAATAGTTTTGTTTTCTTAGCTAATGTACATGAAGGTAATGTTAATTATCTTGCTAAAATCACCCCAACTTTAAAAGATAAAATTCATGTTGGTAATATTGTTAAAGAAATATCACAAAAATCTAATGGTAATGGTGGAGGAAGCCCAATTTTTGCTCAAGGTGGAGGTACTGACATTACTAATATTGATAACCTTATTAATGAAGTTAAAAAAATTGTCAAAAATATAAAATAATGATACAATAAGTATGTATTCATATTTGAAGAAAAGGGGTGAAAGAATGGAAAGGACCAAAATATATCGTACTGATAAATTTCAAGACGTTTTAATTGAAGACACGATTAGAGAAGTCATTTCCATCTTAGAGGAAAGAGGATATAACCCCATTAATCAAATCGTTGGTTATTTAATGAGTGGGGATCCAGGGTATATTTCTAGTCATAAAGAAGCTAGAAATAAGATAATGCAATTTGATCGAACTGATATTCTTGAAGTATTAGTTAAAAATTTTATTAAATAATGCGTTATTTAGGACTTGATTTAGGTACTACTACCCTTGGTGTATCCATTTCCGATGAAACTCAAACAATTGCTAGTCCCCTTACAGTTATTACTTTTAAAGAAAAACAATATGATACTTTATTACCTAAAATAAAGGAAATTGTTAATCAATATAAAATAAAAGGAATTGTTTTGGGATTACCTAAAAATATGAATAATACCATTGGGGAAAGAGCTAATACAACCCTTCTTTTTCAAAAAAAATTAGAAGAATATCTCAATATAGAAGTTATTTTACAAGATGAAAGATTAACAACCATTGAGGCTACTAACTATATGTTAGAGGCAGATATATCTCGTCAAAAAAGAAAAAAGAAGGTAGATAGTTTAGCCGCTAGTATAATTCTCCAAACTTATTTGGATAAAATGAAAGGATGAAAAAAATGAATGAAAGACTAACTTTTAAAGTGATCGATGAAAATGGGAAAGAAATTGAATGTGAAGCATTATTTACTTTTGAGTCTGAAGAAACAAAGAAAAATTATATAGTATATACTGATAATACAATAGATGAAGAAGGAAATATTAGAGTATATGCTTCCGTTTATACACCAAATCAACCAGAAACGCAATTGCAACCTATTGAAACAGAAAAAGAATGGAAAATTATAGAAACCATTCTTAATGAATT
This sequence comes from Mollicutes bacterium, assembly GCA_012520435.1. Taxonomy (GTDB): domain Bacteria; phylum Bacillota_I; class Bacilli_A; order RF39; family UBA660; genus JAAYOI01. The sequence continues at coordinate 4,568 of JAAYOI010000020.1, read as the reverse complement.
ACAAAAAGAAGTTAAAGAAAAAATGGGAAATAACGAGCAATAAAGCTCGTTTTGATGTGCATATGAAGAAAACAATTTTATTGTTAGTTATTTTTAGTGTGCTTATTATTATAGGTTGCGTTATATATAAAATTAATATTGGACCGGTTAGTAAAAATCAAGAATTAAAAGAAATAGAAGTTAAAAAAGGAGCAAGTTATTTAACCATTGCTTCTCTTTTAAAGGAAAATAATTTAATAAAATCTGAACATTTTTACAAAATATATATTAAGTTGTCTGAACCAAAACCATTAGAAGCTTGTACCTTTAAGTTAAGCGAAAATATGGGTGTTAAAAAAATTGTTAAGGAATTAGAAAAAGGTTGTAAATCTAATCTTAATGCAGTTAAGATAACTATTCCTGAAGGTAGACATTTAGAGCAAGTTGCTGAAATTGTTGCTAAACAGACTAATAATACCAAAGAACAATTAATGAAAGTATGGAATAGTACGGACTTTATTAATAAAGTTATAGAAAAATATGAATTTGTAACTAATGAAATAAAAATGAAAGGAATTCGTTATCCATTAGAAGGATACCTTTTTCCTTCAACTTATGAATTACAAAGTAAAGATGTAACTCCTGAATATGTAGCTTATAAAATGCTTGATCAAATGCAAGTAATTTATAATAAATATAAAGAAGATATTAAAAAAAGTAAATATACTTTCCATCAAATATTAACCATGGCAAGTATTGTTGAATATGAAGCTATTTTGGATGAAGAAAGACCGATTATTACTGGTGTTTTCTATAATCGTTTAGAAAATCCTGGTTATGAAACAGTTGGACTTTTACAAAGTTGTGCGACTTTAGGTTATGCGATAGGTGAATGGAAATTAAGATATAGTGATCATGATAAATACGTACGTGGAGTTAGTTCACCTTATAATACTTATCTTTATAAAGGATTACCTATAGGACCTGGAGGGATGCCTGGTGAAAAAAGTATTAAAGCAGCTATTTATCCAGCTAAAACCGAATATTATTATTTTATGGCTAATGTATGTGATCCAAATAATAAAAAGTCTATTTTTGCCAAAACCTATGCAGAACATGAAAGGAATCAGAAGAAGTATTTATGTCAATAATTGAAGAAATTGAAAAATATGCAAAAGAAAACGATATTCCTATCATGCAAAAAGAAGGAATAGAGTTTTTAACTAATTATATTAAAGAAAATAATATTAAAACCATCTTAGAAATTGGAACTGCTATTGGTTATTCGGCAATCAAAATGGCTTTAGGTGATCCTAAAATAAAAGTAGTAACGATTGAAAAAGATGAAAAAATGTATCAAGAAGCAATTAAAAATATTAGTGATTTTGGATTAGATAAAAGAATTACGGTCATTTATGCCGATGCTTTAAATATCAATATTGAGGAAAAATTTAATATGATTTTTATTGATGGAGCTAAAGGACAATATATTAAATTTTTTGAAAAATATCAGAATAATTTAAAAAGAAAAGGTGTTATTGTAACTGATAACATGAATTTCTATGGTTTAGTAAAAAGAAAAGATCCAATTCTTAGCAAATCATTAAATTCTTTGGTTAATAAGATAAGAGATTATCGTAATTTTTTAGAAAAGAATCCTAATTTTACAACAAAATTTTATGATGTTGGCGATGGGATTGCTATTAGTATAAAAAAATAATATAATATTTAAACAATAAGGGGTGTATTATATATACCTTTTTTTCTATCAAGAAAGTAGGTGATTTATGAGCAAAATAATGGTTATTCCTAATTCTAAAGAAAAAATAGAAGAATTACTTAATGATAGTGATGCTTTTCTTTTAGGAATTAAAGATTTAAGTGTTAATTTACCTATTGGTTTTACTCTTGAAGAATTAAATCCTGTTATTAAATTATTAAATAAGCATAATAAAGAAATATTTATTGCTTTAAATAAAAATATGCATAATAGTGATTTATATTATTTAAAGGAAGTAATGCATAAATTAAATGATTATGCTATTAATGGGGTATTTTATTATGATATTGGTATAGTCAATATTTATCATGAGCATAAATATAATTATGATTTGGTATGGGCTCAAGAACATTTAACAACTAATCATTATACTTGTAATTATTGGTATGATTTAGGTGTAAAATATGCCTTAATATCTGGTGAAATAACCTTAGAAGAAATAATAGAAATAAAAGAAAATACGAAAATGCAATTAATTGTACCTATATTTGGTTATTTACCAATGTTTGTATCAAGACGTCATTTAATTAAAAATTATTTAGAATATTTTAATTTAAAAAGTGATTCAACTATCAATTATATTGTAAACGAAGGAAATAAATATCCAATTATCGATGATAATAATGGAACTAGTGTTTATTCGGCTCATATTTTAAATGGAATAGAAGAAAGTTTAGTATTGAAAAAGAAAAAAATAGAATATTTGTTATTAAATAGTTTTAATATTGATTTTGATGTATTTAAAAAGATAGTAAATATATTTAAAAATATAAATGAGGATAATAAAGAAGAAATGATTAATACATTCAATAAATTAATTAAGGAACCTATGGATAAAGGATTCTTATATAAAGCAACAGTTTATAAGGTGAAGAATAATGAATAGTGGAATATTTGAAAGAAATAAGAATATAATAAAAAAACCGGAATTACTTGCACCCGCTGGAGATTTAGAAAGGTTAAAATGGGCCATAATGTATGGGGCAGATGCGGTATATATTGGAGGCACTTTATTTGGTTTAAGAGCAAACGCAACTAATTTTACTTTAGATGAAATTAAAGAAGGAGTTGCTTTTGCTCATGAAAGAGGAAAAAGAGTTTACGTTACTGTTAATATTATTCTTCATAATGAAGATGTAACTAATTTAACCCAATATTTAAAAGAATTAGATAAGATTGGTGTAGATGCGATTATTATTAGTGATCCTACTGTTTTATCATTGGCTCGTAAATATACCAATTTAGAAATTCATCTTTCAACACAACAATCAACTTTAAATTATGAAGCAGCTGCCTTTTGGAAAAAACAAGGTGTAACTAGAATTGTTATGGCTCGAGAATTAACTAAAGAAGATATCCAATTAATTAAAAATAAAGTTGATATTGAAATAGAAAGTTTTATCCATGGGGCTATGTGTGCTGCCTATAGTGGGCGTTGTGTTTTATCTAATTTTTTAACAGCTCGTGATTCTAATCGTGGTGGTTGTAGCCAAATTTGTAGGTGGGATTTTGATTTACTAGATGAAAATAATAATCCTATCATTGGTGAAAAAAACTTTAGTTTTTGTACTAAAGATTTATCGATGTTAAAACATATTCCGGAAATGATTGATATGGGAATTACAGCTTTTAAAATTGAAGGAAGAATGCGCTCTATTTATTATATCGCAACCGTAGTTGATATTTATCGTCGTGTTATAGACGAATATTGTAAACATCGCAAATCATATACATATAATAATGAATATGAAAAAATACTAAGTAATAGTGCTAATCGTGAATCAGTACCACAGTTTTTCAATAGTATTTATGATAGTAGTTGTCAATATTATAATAATCGTGAAGAAGTATCTAATCAAGATTTTTTAGGAATAGTTCTTGATTATGATCCTAAAACTAAAATGGCAACTATTGAACAACGTAATTACTTTAGTAAAGGTGATATGGTAGAAATATTTGGACCAAATATTGATCCTATAACTATAACTATTAATGAAATATATAATGAAAAAAATGAACTTATAGATGTAGTTAGACATCCTAGACAAATTGTTAAAATAAAGGTAAAAGAAAGATTATTACCATATTATTTAATTCGCAAAAAAGGATTTGACAAAAAGATAAAAGTATAGTATCATTTTTAGAGTTTATATAAACAAAAAGAATTTTGAGGTGATGTTATGTCAAAAACAAAAGAAGTATACCTAACCCAAGCGGGATTAGAAGAAATAAAAAAAGAATTAGATTATTTTAAATTAGTAAAAAGGCCAGAAGTCATAGAAGCTTTGAAAGATGCTCGTGCTTTAGGCGATTTAAGTGAGAATGCCGAATATGATGCAGCTAGAACGGAACAAGCTTTAGTTGAAAATAAAATTCAAGAATTGGAAGCAATGATTGAAAATGCCGTTATTATTACCGACGTTAAAACGGATAAAGTATCAATTGGTACAACTGTAAAAATTGAGTATTTAGATGATGGTGAAATCGAAGAATATTCAATTGTCGGCAGAAAAGAAGCCGATCCTTTTAATAATAGGATTTCTAATGATTCACCAATTGCACAAGCTATTATGGGCTTATCAGTTGGCGATGTAGCAACAGTTAATAGCCCAAATGGTAGCTATGATGTTAAAATAATTGAAATATCATAAAATAATGGATGATTAAATCATCCTTTTTTAATACTTAAATTGAACCACATTTGTTGTATATTTTAAGAACTTATGTTACAATTTTAGTATAGTAATAGAGATGATCGTGAAGAAGGTGTAGTATGGAAAGAGAAAAAGGTTTTACTTTAGTTGAATTA